>NZ_JAYQWM010000046.1:0-31497 GCF_036662595.1 Escherichia sp. Lx600-2
TCGGTGGAGCTGCATGACAAAGTCATCGGGCATTATCTGAACATAAAACACTATCAATAAGTTGGAGTCATTACCAAATTATGCGGCAAATAAATTGCCGCAACATATTATACCAACAGGAACATACAAAAACTCAACAACAAATATTCCCGATCATGAATCAACCCGGGGGTTACTTATTCTGAAGCGAGAAATTTGTCGAGATAAGGTACAACATAAGGAACAGAAGTCTGGAATATACCATTTTCAATCCAGTAAAGGGTGTTTGCCCCTGGGCGTAAATTAAAGGCGGTGAGATATGCATCAGCCGCTTCCCGGTTCATCCCCTTCATTTCATAAACCTTGCCAAGCAATACATAATTTAGCCAGGACATTTCAAGATCAATGCCAGTATTTATCGCCTGGTAAGACTCATCTGTTTTACCTTTTACCAGAGCACTGACCGCTTTTATTTGATATATAATGGACAGGTTATTCAATTCCGGTAGTGTAACAATGTTATCTATTTCTGTGTTCAGTGCTGCTAATTGTTTTTCATCTAAAGGATGTTGAGAATGGCGCACGATATCAACTAATGCTTTTTCTGCTCTCGCGTAGGTAAATTCTGGGGATGATTGAACAATCTCACCTAATAATTCACTGGCACGGTTCAATGATTTATCATCGCCATGCAGTAAATAATCATGTGCCTGATAAAAATTAGTTAATAACGCACCACGATGAGGCAAAATTTGCTGGAGTGTCTCCTGCATTCGTTGTGGCCACGGTTGGTTTAACGCTTTTGATAAACTCTCCAGTAAATCATTTTGAATCGCCAGCTGATTACCGTTAGTGATGACATAACGTTTATCCAGCATGGTTGAACCATCTGCATTGTCTACCAATTTTATCGACATAAAGCATTGTTGAGCACGGTATTGGCGCTGATTAACAAACGCAATAGATAATGTTTTACCGGAACTGCTCGGTTCATCAATGTTGTAGTTGATTTTGTCATGCACCATAAAGGTGGAAAAGGTGTTAAGTGATGTCGCCACCAAATCACCCACGCCTATCGCGTAAGAGAGCTGATACGGGGAACTCCAGCTGTTACAACTTTTATTTACCATATTAATGTCAATATCGCGTGGATTGAGCAAAATACGCGATTTGCTCATCGGAAGACGTGTATCAAGACTTGAAAACGCTACCAGTGCTACACAGATACCTAAGGACAACAGGAAAAAAAACCATACCCAAAAGGTAGTGAATCGTTTGCTTTTAACTGGGGATTGTTCAGGTGGCGTTGCGGTGTTTTGAATGTTAAGACTGTGGGAGGGAGAATCTGTGGCAGGAACCGCCTCTGGTATAGGGGGAGGCGAAGATAGCATTATTTCCTCTCCCTCTTCTTCGCTGTACCAGATAACCGGCACCATTAATTTATAGCCGCGCTTTGGTACAGTAGCGATATAGACAGGACTATCTTCATCATTATCTTTTAATGACTTACGTAGTTCTGAGATACTCTGCGTCACAACGTGATTGGTGACAATACTTCTCTTCCAGACATTATCGATAAGTTCATCCCTGCTAAGTACTTCGCCACTGTGTTGAGCAAAGAAAACCAGAAGGTCGATTAATCTCGGCTCAATGGTAAGTTGACGCCCATTGCGGCTAATTTGGTTTATGGACGGAGTAACAAGCCATTCGCCAACGCGAACTACAGGTTGTTGCATAATAGAAACTCATTCGAAAAGGGAATGATGCAATGATAATTGCCACAACCTATTTTTACCATCTATAGATGGGTTTATTTACATATTATTGGTGAATGCAAGACGTTATTTTTACCAGCCATAAACTTCTTGATTACATGGTATTACGAAAGGATTTTACTGAGAACCAGAAGTAATATTCCTTACCATCAAAATTCATCATCTTTGCCAAAGAAAAATGTTCAGAAAATAATCCATGGAAAATTGTCCGGAGCGCTTACTATTTTAATGGATTGTTAGTCTTTGCATGAGCAAGCGGACTGATACATTTCTCTTTGTTCTCATTCAGAAAATCTCATCAGTCGCCGTTCAGACCGGTGTTGTGCTTTATGGATGCGTTACGCTCCTGATGACGTCATTTGACGTTCAACAGCATCACGGGGTCGCACGACATTTCACGTCAGTTAGTGCTATCGCTCAGGAACAAATTTTCCCGAATTGGGATATGCCCGCAAATTGCTGGTGATGTGGGGAGAATCTGGTTGAGTTCGGTAGAATTGATTTGGAGGCAGAATGCTTAAATCGTGGCGTCCTGAAACGAAAAACGGACCTCCGTGGAGGTCCGTTTATATGAATTTGGTGCCCGGACTCGGAATCGAACCAAGGACACGGGGATTTTCAATCCCCTGCTCTACCGACTGAGCTATCCGGGCAACGGGGCGCATTAAACCGTAATCTGCACATCTCGTCAACCTAATTTCAGTAAAAGCGATTCAACTGCTTAAGATTGCGGCAAATCGCTTCTTTTCTGTGTTTCTGTCAGGTCAATGCGCCACCCTGGCGGCAGCGGGCGAAGCGCAGGATATCTTCCGCCAGCCGATGTGCAGTGTCGACATCCGCCTGGCTACGATTCACCAGCATTCGGCTTAAACAGCCTTCCAGCACCAGTTCCATCTGCTTTGCTACCATCGCCGGATCGTCAACTTCCAGCGTGGTTAACAGTTCGTGGGTGAAATCGTAGGCCGCGCTTTTTTGCTGATCGGCCAGTTGATGAATAGGGTGGCCAGGATCGGGATAAAACGTACAGGCAGCGATAAATAGACAGCCCGGATAGCGGTTGTTTTTAACGCACTCCGATAACGCCTGATAACGTGCCAGCAGCTTTTGTTCGGCGGTTTGCGTTTCGTCCAGCATCAGCTGACGACGCCAGACATCTATCTGTTGGCTAAGATAACGCAGCGCATCGTAGAGGATTGCCTCTTTGTCTGGCCAGAAGCGGCGCAGCTCGTCCAGTGGATAATCCACACGTTCAGCAACCATCTCCAGCGTGGTGTTGGCAATCCCTTGTAATTCTAATAATTTCAGGGCTTCTCCCAGTACATCTTCACGTTGCACGCTATTTTCCTCCGTCTTTCCCACTGCAAGTGTCGTTCACGGTTGGCGATCGCGCAAATGTGCGCTGAAGGTTTCAGCATCCATAAAGCCCGTGACGCGTGCTTGTGGATGCTCCTGGCCTTGTCCGTCAAAAAAGAGAATTGTCGGTAGGCCAAGGACATTAAGATGCTTTAACAGCGCCACATCTTGTGCGTCGTTGGCCGTGACGTTGGCCTGAAGTAAGACCGTGTCTGCTAACGCTTTTTGCACCTGCGGGTCGCTGAAGGTGTATTTCTCAAACTCTTTACAGGCGACGCACCAGTCGGCATAAAGATCTAACATCACCGGTTTGCCTTTGGCTTCAACGAGCGCCTGATTTAACTCATCTACCGTTTTGATTTGTGTAAAGTTGAGATGCGTCTGAGTTTGCGCGGTATGCGTCGCACCAAATGCCCAATCCTGAAGTGGGCGCACGCTAACCAATGCCGCTGCAAGCAGGATTATTTGCACCACGTGCATCCAGCCGCGTTTGGCCTGTAGGCTGGTGATAAAGGCCCAGCCAAAGAATGCGACACCCAGCGCCGACCACAAGCGTAATCCCCATATATCACCAATCACTCGCTCCAGCAGGAAGACCGGCAGTGCGAGGATCACAAAACCAAACGCGGTTTTGACTTGTTCCATCCACGGGCCGCTTTTCGGCAGCAAGCGGTTACCAAAGACGGTAATTAACATCAGCGGCAGGCCCATGCCCAACGCATAGAGATAAAGCGTGCCGCCGCCCAGCCACATGTTCCCGCTTTGGGCGATATACAGCAGAATCGCGCTAAGCGGTGCGGTGGTGCATGGTGAACAGATCAGTCCGGCAATCGCCCCCATAATAAACACTCCGCCGGGTGAGCCGCCCTGTTGGCGATTGCTCATCAGCGTGAGGCGCGTTTGCAGCGAGGAGGGGAGTTGTAGAGTAAACAAGCCAAACATTGACATCGCCAGCAAGGTAAAGACGATGGCGAGGCCAATGAGCACGTATGGGTGCTGTAGCGCCGCCTGGAACTGTAACCCTGCGGCGGCAACTACCAGACCCAGCGCCGTGTAAGTCAGTGCCATCCCCTGCACATAAATAAAGGTCAGCAACAATGCTCTGGCAGTGGAGAGCCGCTGTTTACCACCCAGCACGATGCCAGAAATCAGTGGGTACATTGGCAGCACGCATGGCGTAAAGGCGATACCAATACCGATCAACAACGCCCAGAGCGCGGAAAAGGGCAATTGCGCGGTGGGCTGCTCTTGCTGCGGAACAGACACAGGCTGTGACGCTGCGTTGTTGGCGACCACTTCGCTTAACGGAACGGTTTTGGTTTCTGGCGGATAACAGAAACCGGCATCAGCACAGCCCTGGTAGGTGACAGTTAACGTCGCTCCCGCACTCGCCTGGTTGATGGTTACGGGAAGCGTCAGCCGATCGCGGTAAATCTCGCTTTTGCCGTAAAACTCATCTTCATGCCAGACGCCTTGCGGCAGCTGCACGTCGGCAATTTTCGCGTGTTCCGGCGTAATGCGGATCTGTTTACGGTAGAGGTAGTAACCGTCTTTGATCTGCCAGGTCAGATTAAGGTCATGTTGGTTTTGCTGAAAATCAAAAGCAAAGGCTTGATCCGCGGGGACAAATTGTGAACGTCCCGGCGCGTCGAATAATCCGGCAAAAACGGAAGTGCTGCAAAGTAGCAGGATCAGCGTAAAGATGCGTTGAGCCATGAGAGGTAATCTGTGTCTCCGTGTGTAACAGGTAAAACCAGAAGTTCCGGGGTTTGATATGGATGATGAGACTTCAGGCATTCCAGCAGTGCCTGCTGGTGAGATACGGTAGTTTTTAAAATCATCTGCACTTCGTATTCTTGCTCCAGCTTACCTTCCCAGTAATAGAGAGAGGTAGCGCCGGGGATCAAGGTCGCGCAGGCCGCCAGTTTTTCCGCCAGCACTTTGGCGGCTAAATCCTGGGCTGTCGCTTCATCCGGTGCGGTACATAGCACCACGACAGACGCGGTATTCGAACTTTTTTCATCAAGCATAAACACCTCGCAAGAACAGATGGAACCGCAAGAGAGAGGTCACTATACAACGGACGGGGGAAGGATGTTAGTCGGCGGGAAAGAAAGCGGGGCGTGAACGCCCCGCGATTGGTCATTACAGCATGAAGCTACCCAGCACGAAGCCGAAGCAAACGGCCAGGGCAACACCCAGAGTACCCGGGATGAAGAACGGATGGTTGAAGACGAATTTACCGATACGGGTAGTTCCCGTGTCATCCATCTGTACCGCAGCAACCAGCGTCGGGTAGGTCGGCAGAATGAACAGACCAGACACCGCAGCGAAAGAAGCAACAGCGGTCAGCGGAGAAACGTTCAGTGCCAGAGCCATCGGCATCAGTGCTTTTGCGGTTGCAGCCTGAGAGTACAGCAGAGCAGAAGCAAAGAAGAAGATGACGGCCAGCAGCCACGGATGACCCTGAATCACTTCACCAGCGGTATCTTTGATCCAGTCGATGTTGTTGGAAACGAAAGTATCGCCCAGCCACGCAACACCCAGGATACAAATACAGGCGCTCATACCTGCTTTGAAGGTGCTGGAGTTGAGGATGTTGTCGGTATCGACTTTACAGATAACGGTGGTCAGAGTTGCAACGCTGAGCATGATGATCAGGATTGCGTTGGTGGTGTTCATCAGCGGTTTTTCAACCAGACCCATGCTTGGGCTGTTGATGATTGCATAGATAACCACGCCAACTACGCCCAGCAGGAACAGCCAGACGGACGTTTTTGCACCGGATTTGATTTCAATCTGCTTTTCACCGCGCAGTTCAACCAGGCCCTCTTCCAGACGCTTGCGATAAATCGGATCGTCAGAGAGTTTGGAGTTGAACAGCATAGTGACCAGGAAGGACATCACCAGAACCGCCAGCAGGGTGGACGGGATGACCACGGAGAGCAGATGGAGGTAGCTGATGCCATGACCTTCCATCACGGAAGACATGTAAACCACTGCCGCTGAGATTGGCGATGCGGTGATCGCAATCTGCGCGGATACCACTGCAGTAGACAGCGGACGGCAAGGTTTAACGCCTTGTTCCTTCGCAACTTCAGCGATAACTGGCAGTGTCGCCAGAGAGATGTTGCCAGTACCAGCAAAGATAGTCAGGAAATAGGTCACGATCGGTGCGAGGATCGTGATGTATTTCGGGTTACGGCGCAGCAGCTTTTCTGTCTGATGAACCAGATAGTCCAGACCGCCAGCAACCTGCATGGCAGAAATAGCGGCGATAACCGCCATGATAATGGAAATGACATCGAACGGGATGTTACCGGGTTTAACGCCAATAGCGGCAAGAACCAGCACCCCCAATCCGCCTGCAAAACCAATACCTATTCCCCCCAATCTGGCGCCCAAGAAGATCGCCAGCAAAACTATGATGAGTTCTACAACTAGCATATTAGCCTTCCTTGTTTTTTAACAAGTTGATATTAGATTGTTATTTTTAAGTTACTGCTCACAAGAAAAAAGGCACGTCATCTGACGTGCCTTTTTTATTTGTACTACCCTGTACGATTACTGTTCGCTTTCATCAGTATAGCGTTTTGCTTTGTAAGCCGGGTGCATCAGATTCTGTACGGAGAAAATATCGTCAAGTTCCGCTTCAGTCAACAGACCGCGTTCCAGAACGACTTCACGTACACTCTTACCGGTTTCGGCACAGATTTTACCCACGATGTCACCGTTGTGGTGACCGATGAACGGGTTCAGGTAAGTAACGATACCGATAGAGTTGTAAACGTAACCTTCGCACACTTCTTTGTTAGCAGTGATGCCGTTAATGCATTTTTCCAGAAGGTTGTAGCAAGCGTTGGTCAGAATGTGAACGGATTCGAACATAGCCTGGCCAATGACCGGCTCCATAACGTTCAACTGCAGCTGACCTGCTTCTGCTGCCATGGTAACAGTGGTGTCGTTACCGATGACTTTGAAGCATACCTGGTTAACCACTTCCGGAACAACCGGGTTTACTTTAGCTGGCATGATGGAAGAGCCCGCCTGCAGTTCCGGCAGGTTGATCTCGTTCAGGCCGGCACGTGGACCAGAAGAGAGCAAGCGCAGGTCGTTACAGATTTTGGACATCTTCACAGCCAGGCGTTTCAGCGCGCCGTGAACCATAACATAAGCGCCGCAGTCAGAGGTCGCTTCGATCAGGTCTTCTGCCGGTACGCATGGGAAGCCAGTAACTTCAGCCAGTTTTTTCACTGCCAGCGGAGAGTACTCTTTCGGCGTGTTCAGACCAGTACCGATTGCTGTTGCGCCAAGGTTAACTTCCAGCAGCAGTTCAGCGGTACGTTGGATGTTTTTCACTTCTTCTTTCAGCAGGATGCTGAAAGCGCGGAATTCCTGACCGAGGGTCATCGGTACTGCGTCCTGCAGCTGGGTACGACCCATTTTCAGGATGTCCTGGAATTCGACAGCTTTACGTTCAAAGCCTTCACGCAGTTGGTTAATCGCATCTACCAGCTTAATCAGGGAAGAGTAAACTGCGATACGGAAACCGGTCGGGTAGGCGTCGTTAGTGGACTGACATTTGTTAACATGGTCGTTCGGGTTCAGGTACTGATATTCACCTTTCTGGTGACCCATCAGTTCCAGACCGATATTGGCCAGCACTTCGTTGGTGTTCATGTTTACGGAAGTACCTGCGCCGCCCTGGTAGACGTCTACCGGGAACTGATCCATGCATTTTCCGTTGTTCAGGACTTCATCACATGCGGCAATGATGGCATTCGCTACACTTTTAGGAATGGTTTGCAGCTCTTTGTTTGCCATAGCTGCGGCTTTTTTAACCATTACCATACCGCGAACAAATTCAGGAATATCACTGATTTTGTTGTTGCTGATATAGAAGTTTTCAATCGCTCTCAGAGTGTGAACACCATAGTAGGCATCAGCTGGAACTTCCCTGGTACCCAACAGATCTTCTTCGATACGAATGTTGTTTGACATGTGAACCTTCTTTTTCAAGCTGCCAATGATTTGCTTTAAACACACAGAATATATGTGGTTTCGAATGTTTTTCGACCGACGATTATCCCCTGCATCGACCGAATACCCGAGATCATATGCTGCTTGAGGATTTCTACCGTAATCTGGATCACTTTAAGTGTCGGTTTTTACCCCTTAATTATTAATTTGTGAAATAGATCACCGCTTTGGGATTACTACCAAAAATAGTTGCGCAAACATCTTGAAATTTTGCTAATGACCACAATATAAGCTGAACGCGATTCGCAACCCATTCAGGTAGCCGGGTTTAACCGGCTGCTATTACAGGAGAAACCTTTGCGCTGGTTACCTTTTATTGCCATTTTCCTTTATGTCTATATTGAGATTTCAATCTTTATTCAGGTTGCCCATGTATTGGGGGTATTGTTGACCCTCGTGCTGGTTATATTCACGTCAGTTATCGGTATGTCACTGGTACGTAACCAGGGCTTTAAGAATTTCGTGCTGATGCAGCAAAAAATGGCGGCGGGTGAAAACCCAGCGGCGGAGATGATTAAAAGTGTTTCGCTGATCATTGCCGGTTTGCTGCTTTTATTACCGGGCTTTTTTACCGACTTCCTCGGTCTTCTGCTTTTATTGCCGCCGGTGCAAAAGCATCTGACAGTGAAGTTGATGCCACATTTGCGTTTTTCTCGCATGCCAGGCGGCGGTTTTAGCGCCGGGACCGGTGGCGGTAATACTTTTGATGGTGAGTACCAGCGAAAGGATGATGACCGCGACCGCCTTGATCATAAAGACGATCGCCAGGATTAATGTCGAAACGCCGGATTATGTGGTTATGCCATTTTCCGGCGTTTTTCGTTTTGGCAGAAACAGCCATAACCCCGCCAGCATGATCAGCGCATAGAGACTTTTCCAGCCGACCATTGCCAGTAACAGAACGCATAACAGCCCGCCAACCACCGCCAGTAGTCGATAACGTCCTTGCAATAATTTACAGCCTGCCAGCATGCATAACAGATAAATCATAATAAAGATGCCATTGGCATAAATAATAAGAGCGTCCAGATTGATCTCTAAAGCATGAATCACCAACGTGCTCACCACACAGCAGCCGAGCACCGCATTGAGGGCATTATTCGGGATATGGCGAGAAGAGAGGCGTGCCAGGTAGTGGTCAGGATTATGTTGCGCCTGCGACCAGACCAGGCGGGCGAAGCTCTGTATATAAATGTTGAGACTGGCAAAGCAGGCCAGATAGCCAATTACGCAGGCAATCCATAACGCTCCTACACCGAACAGTTGCACTACAATTTTTGGAAGCGATGCTGCCGCGGCCATTTGTTCACCATAGGCGTCGAAGTGTAAGACGACTACCGTACAGCCCCAGTAGACTAATCCTGCCAGCAGCAGACCAATCATCAAAGCACGAGGAAAATCACGTTCTGGATTTTTAAATTCCGAGGCAAGATGGGCAAATGCTTCAAGACCGACAAAACACCAGAACATCACTGATAACGCAGCAAATAACCCGGTAAGTTCGATATTTCCTGGCGCGGGGAAGGGGATACTCGCAGGTTTGATATCGCCCGCCCACCAGATAGCGACAATCAGTGCGACGATAAGTCCGGCAATAACGGTTTGTAGATTTGCACTGGAACTGGCACCACGAGTACCGATATACCACACCAACGCCAGCGTACCGAGTTCTGCCAACAACAGTTGCCAGCTATGCCAGCCAAACATCGCCTGGCCGAATCCGGCTGCAATTTGTAGCGCGGCAGGCAAACCCACGGGAATGACTGATAAAAACAGCCAGCCGGTGACTCGCTCAAGCCGCGAACCAAACGCCATACCGACGAAGTGCGCGACGCCGCCTGCGCTGGGATAGTGGCGACCCAGAATCGCAAACACAATCGCAATCGGGAACACTAAGATAATCAAAACGGGCCACGCCCATAGGCTGTTATTGCCTGCTACCAGTGCAGCTAACGCAGGAACGGCAAACACGCCAGTGCCTAATAATGACGTCGATAGCAGGCCAATGCCCTGGGCCAGCCCCAGTTCTTGTTTGAGTCCACTCATGGGTTGATGTCCGATTGCGCCCAAATTTTGGGCAACTGCGTAGATTTTCGATGGTAGCACAATCAGATTCGCTTATGACGGCGATGAAGAAATTGCGATGAAATGTGAGGTGAATCAGGGTTTTCACCCGATTTTGTGCTGATCAGAATTTTTTTTCTTTTTCCCCCTTGAAGGGGCGAAGCCTCATCCCCATTTCTCTGGTCACCAGCCGGGAAACCACGTAAGCTCCGGCGTCACCCATAACAGATACGGACTTTCTCAAAGGAGAGTTATCAATGAATATTCGTCCATTGCATGATCGCGTGATCGTCAAGCGTAAAGAAGTTGAAACTAAATCTGCTGGCGGCATCGTTCTGACCGGTTCTGCAGCGGCTAAATCCACCCGCGGCGAAGTGCTGGCTGTCGGCAATGGCCGTATCCTTGAAAATGGCGAAGTGAAGCCGCTGGACGTGAAAGTTGGCGACATCGTTATTTTCAACGATGGCTACGGTGTGAAATCCGAGAAGATCGACAATGAAGAAGTGTTGATCATGTCCGAAAGCGACATTCTGGCAATTGTTGAAGCGTAATCCTCGCACGACACTGAACATACGAATTTAAGGAATAAAGATAATGGCAGCTAAAGACGTAAAATTCGGTAACGACGCTCGTGTGAAAATGCTGCGCGGCGTAAACGTACTGGCAGATGCAGTGAAAGTTACCCTCGGTCCGAAAGGCCGTAACGTAGTTCTGGATAAATCTTTCGGTGCACCGACCATCACCAAAGATGGTGTTTCCGTTGCTCGTGAAATCGAACTGGAAGACAAGTTCGAAAACATGGGTGCGCAGATGGTGAAAGAAGTTGCCTCCAAAGCGAACGACGCTGCAGGCGACGGTACCACCACTGCAACCGTACTGGCTCAGGCTATCATCACTGAAGGTCTGAAAGCTGTTGCTGCGGGCATGAACCCGATGGACCTGAAACGTGGTATCGACAAAGCTGTTACCGCTGCAGTTGAAGAACTGAAAGCGCTGTCCGTACCGTGCTCTGACTCTAAAGCGATTGCTCAGGTTGGTACTATCTCCGCTAACTCCGACGAAACCGTAGGTAAACTGATCGCTGAAGCGATGGACAAAGTCGGTAAAGAAGGCGTTATCACCGTTGAAGACGGTACCGGTCTGCAGGACGAACTGGACGTGGTTGAAGGTATGCAGTTCGACCGTGGCTACCTGTCTCCTTACTTCATCAACAAGCCGGAAACTGGCGCAGTAGAACTGGAAAGCCCGTTCATCCTGCTGGCTGACAAGAAAATCTCCAACATCCGCGAAATGCTGCCGGTTCTGGAAGCCGTTGCCAAAGCAGGCAAACCGCTGCTGATCATCGCTGAAGATGTAGAAGGCGAAGCGCTGGCAACTCTGGTTGTTAACACCATGCGTGGCATCGTGAAAGTTGCTGCAGTTAAAGCTCCGGGCTTCGGCGATCGTCGTAAAGCTATGCTGCAGGATATCGCAACCCTGACTGGCGGTACCGTAATCTCTGAAGAGATCGGTATGGAGCTGGAAAAAGCAACCCTGGAAGACCTGGGTCAGGCTAAACGTGTTGTGATCAACAAAGACACCACCACTATCATCGATGGCGTGGGTGAAGAAGCTGCAATCCAGGGCCGTGTTGCTCAGATCCGTCAGCAGATTGAAGAAGCAACTTCTGACTACGACCGTGAAAAACTGCAGGAGCGCGTAGCGAAACTGGCAGGCGGCGTTGCAGTTATCAAAGTAGGTGCTGCTACCGAAGTTGAAATGAAAGAGAAAAAAGCACGCGTTGAAGACGCCCTGCACGCGACCCGTGCTGCGGTAGAAGAAGGCGTGGTTGCTGGTGGTGGTGTTGCGCTGATCCGCGTAGCGTCTAAACTGGCTGACCTGCGTGGTCAGAACGAAGACCAGAACGTGGGTATCAAAGTTGCACTGCGTGCAATGGAAGCTCCGCTGCGTCAGATCGTCCTGAACTGCGGCGAAGAACCGTCTGTTGTTGCTAACACCGTTAAAGGCGGCGACGGCAACTACGGTTACAACGCAGCAACCGAAGAATACGGCAACATGATCGACATGGGTATCCTGGATCCAACCAAAGTAACCCGTTCTGCTCTGCAGTACGCGGCTTCTGTGGCTGGCCTGATGATCACCACCGAATGCATGGTTACCGACCTGCCGAAAAACGATGCAGCTGACTTAGGCGCTGCTGGCGGTATGGGCGGCATGGGTGGCATGGGCGGCATGATGTAATTGCCCTGCACCTCGCAGAAATAAACAAACCCCCGGGCAGAAATGTCTGGGGGTTTTTCTTTTGGTCATCTTTCTAGTATAAGATTCAGACACGGACGACGCGAGTGGCGTCCAGCTCATTGATTATGGGGAATAACATGCACGTAAAATACTTAGCAGGGATTGTCGGTGCCGCGCTACTGATGGCGGGTTGTAGCTCCAGCAACGAATTGAGTGCTGCCGGTCAGAGTGTACGCATTGTGGACGAGCAGCCAGGCGCAGAGTGCCAGCTGATTGGTACTGCGACAGGTAAGCAAAGCAACTGGCTTTCCGGGCAACACGGAGAAGAAGGCGGTTCTATGCGCGGCGCAGCAAACGATCTGCGCAACCAGGCGGCTGCAATGGGCGGTAACGTGATTTATGGCATCAGCAGCCCGTCGCAGGGAATGTTGTCCAGTTTTGTCCCGACGGATAGCCAGATTATCGGCCAGGTATATAAGTGCCCGAACTGATGTGATGGTGACAAACGTATAATTGCCAGATGCGCTTCGCTTATCAGGCCTACATAAGGCATTGCAACTGATTGAATGCTTGAGAATTTGTAGGCCGGATAAGGCGTTTACGCCGCATCCGGCATGACCAACGATCACGTTATCAGTCATTTCAGGCTGGATGGCTCCAGCCTCGCATTAGCAAAGATGAGATTATTTCGCCTGTGGTGCAGTTTTGCTGGTGGATTGAACACGTAAATGATGCAGCGCGCGTAAGCATTGATCCTGGGTTAGCGGTTGGGCGTTATTCGCCGCTACGGTGCGAACATAGACCTGACATGGCACACCCGCGAGTTTTTTCAGTCGTGGGCTGAAATCAAGCATTCGGCGAGTGATCGCCTCTATTTCTTTACCCGGCGTTGCTTCACGCGTTTTCACCACTGCGCCGCTAAATTGTTCTTTGCCACTTTCATCTTTAAAGCGGTAAAGCACCGCCAGATAATGGTCGAACAAGTTATGTTTCCATTCCGGTTGGGAATAGGTGTCATATTCCAGATTGCCATTTTGCTGGCAGTCAACGTCGTATAACGGCAGGAAATCTAACAGTGAGGTAATACGTAATGCCAGTTCACGCATTTCCGCATTATTAATTGCATGAATGATTGCTCGCGCCAGCATTTCAATCTGCAACTCATTGACGACTAACTCACATTTGCTACCGTCATGTAGCGTTAATACGAAGGTAAGATTTTCGCCTTGATTATCGGTAAGTTCCAGCGTGTTAACCCGACGATTAATATCGGCATTTTTAAGCTCATCAACCAGAATTTCTGGGATATTTTCTGCCATTTTCTTAATGACTTTATCGCGAGCTTGCTCATACTGAAGGCGTGCAGCAGCATCCAGTTTATGCTTTTGATGCAGACGACTTTCCAGCGCAATCAGCAGGTCGCGCAGTTCCATGACAGACATAAAGAACAACGATTCTTTATTGCGAGGTTCTTTAATTTTCAGCGCCAGTACAATGAAATTATTACTCTTGCGAATAACACCGGTATTAACACCCTTGATGCTTATGGCCATGTAGGTTCTCCCTAACCATTTCTCAATTAAATAATTAATTTTAATTTATAAGCCAGATAAATGGGCTTGGTAGTAATAGTTGTTAAAATAACATAAACAGCCGTACTCACTCTATATAAACAGAAAAGAAAGGTTAATTATTGATGTTAGTTATATAAAGAGCAACAACAGCAATGCATATGAATAATTAAAGGTTATGCAACGTGCAAAGATTAAACTTCCCTGTTTAATCAGTTACTGCTGGCGTAGCTGGAGATCCAGCGGCGTTTTGCTGGGTTCGCCGCCAATTTCTCGCGCCAGTTTCGGCACCAGATATCCCGACACCAGTGTCAGCAACTCACGCATAATCTGCCGTGCTTCGTCATCACTCACCATAAAATGCGCCGCGCCCTGTACTTTATCGAGCACATGCAGGTAATACGGCATCACGCCGGCATCGAACAACGCATTACTCAGGTTTGCCAGCGTTTGTGCGTTATCGTTCACACCACGTAACAGAACGCTCTGGTTCAGCAAAGTAACGCCCGCCCGGCGCAACTTAGCCATCGCCTGACGGAATGTTTCATCTATCTCATTGGCATGGTTGATGTGATTCACCAGCAAGATTTGCAGCGTAGAATGTGAAAAGCGTTCAACCAGCGCATCTGTGATGCGTGCCGGGATCACAATCGGCAGACGACTGTGAATCCGCAGACGTTTGATATGCGGGATGGCTTCCAGTTGTGTGAGCAACCAGTCCAGCTCGTGATCTTTCGCCATCAGCGGATCGCCGCCGGAGAAAATCATCTCGTCCAGTTCCGGATGCGCAGCAACATACTCAAGTGCAGTTTGCCAGTTACGCTTGTTGCCCTGATTTTCTGCATAAGGGAAGTGGCGACGGAAGCAATAACGGCAATTTACCGCGCAGCCGCCTTTGACCAGCAAAAGCGCCCGGTTGTGGTATTTATGCAACAAACCAGGCACTACGCTGTGCTGTTCTTCCAGCGGGTCGGTGGAGAATCCGGGCGCGATGGCAAACTCATCTTGCGAGGTAATTACCTGACGCAAAAGCGGATCGTCCGGATTGCCTTTCTCCATGCGATCGATAAATGAGCGGGGCACACGCAGGGCAAACAGCTTTTTGGCGTTGCGTCCGGCCAACAGTTTTTCGTCCGCGTCTATATTCAAAAGACGCAGAAGTTCATCAGGATCGGTCACAACATCGGCAAGTTGCGTTAACCAATCTTCTCTGGATGGGGTATTTAGGGTTACAATATGCGCCATTTTGTGGCTTAGCTACCAATTAACAAATTTCAGAGGGCCTTATGGCAACGTACTATAGCAACGATTTTCGTGCTGGTCTTAAAATCATGTTAGACGGCGAACCTTACGCGGTTGAAGCGAGTGAATTCGTAAAACCGGGTAAAGGCCAGGCATTTGCTCGCGTTAAACTGCGTCGTCTGCTGACCGGTACTCGCGTAGAAAAAACCTTCAAATCTACTGACTCCGCTGAAGGCGCTGATGTTGTCGATATGAACCTGACTTACCTGTACAACGACGGTGAGTTCTGGCACTTCATGAACAACGAAACTTTCGAGCAGCTGTCTGCTGATGCAAAAGCAATTGGCGACAACGCGAAATGGCTGCTGGATCAGGCAGAGTGTATCGTAACTCTGTGGAATGGTCAGCCGATCTCCGTTACTCCGCCGAACTTCGTTGAACTGGAAATCGTTGATACCGATCCGGGCCTGAAAGGTGATACCGCAGGTACTGGCGGCAAACCGGCTACCCTGTCTACTGGCGCTGTGGTTAAAGTTCCGCTGTTCGTACAAATCGGCGAAGTCATCAAAGTGGATACCCGCTCTGGTGAATACGTCTCTCGCGTGAAGTAATGCGGTTGTGGTGCGGCCTGCAGGCTGCACCATCACTTATTCAGGTCAGAGATGATGAAACGCCTTATCGTTCTTGTTTTGCTTGCCAGCACGCTGCTCACGGGCTGTAACACCGCTCGCGGTTTCGGCGAAGATATCAAACATCTCGGCAACTCCATCTCCCGCGCTGCCAGCTAATTTTTCTTCTCTTCCGAAAAATCATCAGATTTCCATCATTTTTGGCGATGTTGTCTATTATTAATTTGCTATAGGCAAACATAAATAACATTACCTAAAAGGAAGACGTTATGGTGAAGAAGACAATTGCAGCGATCTTTTCTGTTCTGGTGCTTTCAACAGTATTAACTGCCTGCAACACCACGCGTGGCGTTGGTGAAGACATTTCTGATGGCGGTAACGCGATTTCTGGCGCAGCAACGAAAGCGCAGCAATAGCAATAAGCAATAACGGTACGACAGCTGTGTCGTGCCGTTTGTTTTTTTGCGATAGTCACAAAGGTAATAGTTGAAATTCCTCTGCCACCTGGCAAAATATCCGTTCAACCATCAGCTTTGCAGGACGACCTGCAAACGCCTCTTTTCACCGGGGACGGCCCCAATTCTCCGGAGCCTGATATGTCCTGGATTATCTTAGTTATTGCTGGTCTGCTGGAAGTGGTATGGGCCGTTGGCCTGAAATATACCCACGGCTTTAGTCGTTTGACGCCGAGTGTTATTACCGTGACGGCGATGATTGTCAGTATGGCGCTACTTGCCTGGGCGATGAAATCGTTACCAGTAGGGACGGCTTATGCCGTGTGGACGGGTATTGGCGCAGTCGGCGCGGCCATCACCGGCATTGTGCTGCTCGGTGAGTCCGCTAATCCGATGCGTCTGGCGAGTCTGGCGTTAATCGTATTGGGGATTATTGGTCTGAAACTCAGCACTCACTAACTACCGGGCTGCTGTACCCAAATAAACTTACTGACATCAAACCCTTCCCGGGTCGCGACTGCCAGCATCTCCTGTTTCACTTCGTCAGAAATGGTTGGCGTGCGGGAGAGTATCCACAGGTAGTCGCGGTCCGGGCCGCAAACCAGCGCATGGCGGTATTCCCGATCGAGTGCAATAACGTTATAACCGCCATAGAAAGGACCAAAGAATGACACTTTCAGCGCAGCGCGAGTTGGTGCGCCGGTAAAGTACGCTTTCCCTTCACTCTGCTGCCACATTTCTCTGTCAGGGTTATAGCCTTTATTAATGACATTCAGGCCGCCATCATCCCTCAGGCTGTATGTTGCGGTGACTTTTTCCAGTCCACGTTCAAAGCGGTGATCAAAACGGGCAATCTCATACCAGGTACCGAGATAGCGTTTAGCGTCGAAATTATTCACTACGGTCACGCCACGCGGCGGCGTAGGAGAACTGCAGGCAACGACCAGAAATGCAGCTGTCGCTGCGGCAACGAGAGGGAGCAGGCGCATAAATGTTTCCTTACTGGTTTTTTTCTAAGTGTAGATGACAGCAAGGAAAAGCGGAGAAAAGGTCCGAAAATTCGGACCCGATGAAATTTTACTGCAGAGCGTTGAGAATCTGCCAGGCGGCGGCGACTCTCGCTGGATTGGGATAGTTTTTGTTAGCCAGCATCACGATACCCAGCTCTTTTTCTGGAATAAACGCGACATAGCTACCAAATCCGCCGGTCGCCCCCGTTTTATGTACCCATGATGCGCGTACTGCAGGAGTTGGGGGCGTAATCGCTTTTACGGGGCGTGCTGCCAGTGCAATTTTATTGTCACTGCCGTTAACGATGATGTCAGGATTTACCGGCCAGTCCAGCATTTCCCAGCCCAGACCCTGATACATATCGCCGGTTTGCCAGTAGCGAGATTGTGCCAGTTGTATCCCTTGTTGAAGTGTTTTCTCATTGATATCAAGGGGTTTTAAATTGATTTGCACCCAGCGGGCCATATCTTCAATGGTCGACTTCACACCATAAGCTTCAGCATCTAACGCCCCTGGCGAAACATGCACTGCCTTACCTTCGCGATATCCCCAGGCGTAATTCTTTTCTTCTGCGGGCGGTACATTAATCCACGTATGGTTGAGTTTGAGTGGCTGGAAGACACGAGTTTGCATCGCCTGCTCAAAACTCAAACCAGACGGCTTCACAGCCAGTGCGCCGAACAAACCGATACTGGAGTTGGCATACAGACGTTGTGTTCCTGGCGCCCATGCAGGCTGCCAGTTTTGATAGAAGCGCAGCAAGTCGCTTGAGGATTTCACCTCATCCGGCACCTGCAATGGCAGGCCGCCAGCGGTGTAGGTTGCGAGATGTAATAGCGTGATCCCGTTCCACTGTTTAGCGGTAAGTTCAGGCCAGTATTTTGTTGCGGGATCGCTTAACTTGATTTCCCCTCGAGCAATAGCGTCGCCACCAAGCACGCCCGTAAATGTTTTGCTGACCGAACCTAACTCAAACAACGTTTGCTGTGTGACGGGCTGCTTTTTGGCGATGTCCGCATAGCCCCAGGTAAAGTAATAAGGTTTACCCTGATAAATTACCGCCACCGCCATACCCGGGATCTTTTGTTGCTCTATAAGCGGGGTAATTGTGCGATGCACAATATCGTTGATTTTTTGGGGGGCAGCAAATGTGGAGCAAGAGGCGGTAATTAATAAGGCGCAGAGCGTCGTTTTGAACATAGGGTCTGGTTTCCATACAAAACGGCCCGCCATAGGCGGGCCGGATTTACATTGGCGATGCGTTAGATTGTAACGACACCAATCAGCGTGACAACTGTCAGGATAGCAGCCAGACCGTAGAAAACCCATTTGCCCGCAGGTACGTGGATTTTCAGATCGTGCATCGCGTGGTGCATACGGTGTAAACCACACCACAGCGGCAGAACGATCATCAGGAACAGGAATACGCGACCAATGAAGCTCTGCGCGAACGCCAGAACGCGCTCGTAGCTCAGTGCATCACCCGGAAACAGCCCCAGTGGCAGCAGAATACCCACCAGCAGGATCATCACCGGCGCAATAATTGCGCTCCACATACCACCGGCCCCGAAGAGGCCCCAGAATACCGGTTCGTCAGAACGCTTTGGATTTGGATTAATCATCTCAGGCTCCTTACCAGTACAGGGCAACAAACAGGATTACGATGGTGGCAACTACAGTTACCGCCCAGAGACTTTTGATAATTGGCTCTGGTCCCATTTTTTCGTCTTTTACAATGATATTGGCCGCTTTCGGTGCCAGTTCAAACCAGGTTTTGGTGTGCAGCAGAGCTGCCGCCAGAGTGATCAGGTTAATGATCACAATAACCGGGTTTTGTAAAAAGTCGACGAATCCCGCCCAGGCTTCCGGGCCATTTTTCAGGGCAAACAGCCCGAAAATCAGTTCAATGCTGAACCACACAGCCGGAACCGCCGTGCCTTCGCGCAGCATGTAAAAGCGATAAAACGGCAATTTTTTCCACCAGATGGACGTCATTGGCCGTACATACGGTTTACGTTTAGTCGTCATGTTGCACTCCTTAGCGTGGTTTCAGGGTCGCGATAAGAAAGTCTTTCGAACTTTCTACTTTGCCCTGCTGAATGGCCGCAGCCGGATCGACGTGTTTCGGGCAGACTTCGGAGCAGTAGCCCACGAAAGTACAGCTCCATACGCCGTTCTGGCTGTTCAACTGCGCCATACGCTCCTTCTTACCGTGGTCGCGGCTATCTTCGTTATAACGATGCGCCAGCGTAATGGCAGCCGGACCGATGAACTCTGGGTTCAGGCCAAACTGCGGGCACGCGGCGTAGCACAGACCACAGTTGATGCAACCGGAGAACTGGTGATACTTCGCCATCTGCGCCGGGGTCTGGATGTTAGTACCCTGATCCGCGGTGCGGGAGTTGCCGATGATGTACGGTTTGATCGCTTCCAGACTTTCGATGAAGTGGGTCATATCGACCACCAGATCGCGTTCAATCGGGAAGTTAGCTAGCGCTTCAACCTTCATACCGTCGGTGTAATCACGCAGGAAGGTTTTACATGCCAGTTTTGGCACGTTGTTAACCATCATGCCGCAGGAACCACAAATCGCCATACGGCAGGACCAGCGGTAGCTCAGGTCCGGTGCCAGGTTGTCTTTGATGTAGCCCAGCGCATCCAGTAATGAGGTAGTTGCGTCATAAGGCACTTCATAGAATGCGCTATGCGGTGCGGTATCGACTTCCGGGTTATAGCGCACCACCTCAATTTTCAGGTTTTTCATCTCAGCCATTCGCCTTCTCCTTCTTATTGGCTGCTTCCGCCTTATCGGCTGCATCCGCTTCGCCACCGTAAACGCGTTTAGCTGGCGGCAGCGTAGTAATCTTCACGTCGCTGTACTCCAGGCGAGTCGTGCCATCAGCATCGCGGAAGGCGAGGGTGTGTTTGAGGAAGTTGACGTCGTCACGCTCGGTGCAACCTTCGTCCAGACGCTGGTGTGCGCCGCGGGACTCTTTACGTGCCATTGCGGAGTGCGCCATACATTCAGCAACGTTCAGACCGTGGCCCAGTTCAATGGTGTAGAGCAGGTCGGTGTTGAACACGCTGGAAGTGTCGGTGATGCGCACGCGCTTGAAGCGTTCCTGCAGCTCTGCCAGCTTGTCGATGGTTTTCTGCATCAGTTCCGGCGTACGGTAGATACCGCAACCTTCTTCCATTGCCAGGCCCATTTCGTCGCGGATCTTCGCCCAGTTTTCGCCGCCATCCTGGTTAACCAGATCTTTCAGACGTTGTTCAACGCCAGCTGCCTGCGCTTCAATTGCCGCTTCGTTGCCATTACCGGCAGTTGCTGCACGCTCTGTCGCTTGTTCACCGGCCAGACGACCGAAGACCACCAGTTCCGCCAGGGAGTTGGAGCCCAGACGGTTTGCACCGTGCAGACCAACAGAGGAACATTCACCCACGGCGAACAGACCTTTAATGCGGGTTTCACAGTTCTGATCGGTTTCGATACCGCCCATGGTGTAGTGTGCGGTCGGACGTACCGGAATCGGTTCTTTAACCGGATCGACGCCAACGTACGCTTTCGCCAGTTCGCAGATGAACGGCAGACGTTCATGCAGTTTTTTCTCGCCGAGGTGACGCAGGTCGAGATAAACCACATCGCCACGCGGCGTGGAGATGGTGTTGCCTTTACGCCATTCGTGCCAGAAGGCCTGAGAGACTTTGTCGCGTGGACCCAGTTCCATATATTTGTTTTTCGGCTCGCCCAGCGGAGTTTCCGGGCCCATGCCGTAATCTTGCAGATAACGGTAGCCATTTTTGTTGACCAGAATACCACCTTCACCGCGGCAGCCTTCGGTCATCAGGATACCGGAACCTGGCAGACCGGTTGGGTGATACTGAACGAATTCCATGTCACGCAGCGGAACGCCGTGGCTTAGCGCCATACCCATACCGTCACCGGTAACGATGCCACCGTTGGTGTTGTAACGATAAACGCGACCCGCACCGCCAGTAGCCATAACGACCGCGTTAGCACGGATCTGCACCAGCGTGCCTTCCATCATGTTCATTGCTACCAGGCCGCGAACATGACCATCATCAACCAGAATATCCAGCACGAAATGTTCGTCAAAACGCTGGATCTGCGGGAATTGCAGAGAGGTCTGGAACAGCGTGTGCAGCATATGGAAGCCGGTCTTATCGGCGGCGAACCAGGTACGCTCGATTTTCATGCCGCCGAAGCGACGTACGTTGACGCTACCATCCGGGCGACGGCTCCATGGGCACCCCCACAGTTCCAGTTGGGTCATTTCGGTTGGGCAGTGGTGGACGAAATAATCCACGACATCCTGCTCACACAACCAGTCGCCACCCGCTACTGTATCGTGAAAGTGATATTCGAAGCTGTCATGATCCTGCGCGACAGCGGCGGAGCCCCCTTCTGCAGCAACGGTATGGCTACGCATCGGGTATACTTTTGAGATTAGTGCGATTTTTGCATTTGGATTTGCCTGCGCGGCAGCAATTGCAGCACGTAATCCCGCGCCACCGGCGCCTACAATGGCAAGATCGGCTTGAAAGGTTTGCACGACATTCCTCCAGATTGTTTTTATCCCACAGCCCCGTACTTCAGGGTAAGTGCCTGAAAGTTACGGTCTGCGAACGCTATTCCACTGCTCCTTTATAGGTACAACAGTATAGTCTGATGGATAAGTCTGAAATTTGACGAGATCGATTTTTTTAGTGCGCAAGAGGGCTAAATTATCACTGAAGATGATTAATTTAATTACTAAACCATCAGATCGTGCTTTTTTTAGTCACTGCCCACCGTTGTTTGATTCCTGCGTAAAATTTGTCTCGCCGTCGCGTTGCGAGTAGACTTCGTGCCCTTGTCAAAAACTGGAGATTTAACTATGAGCGAAACGGCATCCTGGCAGCCGAGCGCATCCATTCCTAACTTATTAAAACGCGCGGCGATTATGGCGGAGATCCGTCGTTTCTTTGCCGATCGTGGAGTGCTGGAGGTGGAGACGCCTTGTATGAGCCAGGCGACGGTAACCGATATTCATTTGGTCCCGTTTGAGACACGTTTCGTTGGCCCCGGGCATTCGCAGGGGATGAATCTCTGGTTAATGACCAGCCCGGAATACCATATGAAACGCCTGCTGGTTGCTGGTTGTGGGCCGGTATTCCAGCTGTGCCGCAGCTTCCGTAATGAAGAGATGGGGCGTTATCACAACCCTGAGTTCACTATGCTTGAGTGGTATCGACCGCACTATGATATGTACCGGTTGATGAACGAGGTGGACGACCTCTTACAACAGGTACTGGACTGCCCGGCAGCAGAAAGCCTTTCTTATCAACAAGCTTTCTTACGTTATCTGGAAATTGACCCGCTCTCTGCCGACAAAACGCAACTGCGGGAAGTGGCAGCGAAACTGGATTTGAGCAACGTTGCAGATACCGAAGAAGACCGCGACACGTTGCTACAATTGCTGTTTACCTTTGGTGTAGAGCCAAATATTGGTAAAGAAAAACCGACCTTTGTGTACCACTTTCCAGCCAGCCAGGCATCACTGGCGCAAATCAGTACCGAAGATCATCGGGTCGCTGAACGCTTTGAGGTTTATTATAAAGGTATTGAGCTGGCGAATGGTTTCCATGAATTGACGGATGCCCGTGAGCAGCAACAACGCTTTGAACAAGATAACCGTAAGCGCGCGGCGCGCGGTTTGCCGCAGCACCCCATTGACCAGAATCTGATTGAAGCCTTGAAAGTCGGTATGCCTGACTGTTCCGGCGTGGCATTAGGCGTTGATCGTCTGGTGATGTTGGCGCTGGGTGCGGAGACACTGGCTGAAGTCATCGCCTTTAGCGTTGACCGGGCATAATTCTGAAAAATTACTGAATTAACAGCGAAGAATGGCGTGATAAGCGCCATTCTGTAGCATATGTTTTCATTTTTCCGCTAAAGGCCACAATTTAAGACTGGATATTTGATATCATCCAGGTATCAATTCTGTATTGGTTTTTACGCTGCCCGCTCAATGTTGGGCAGTGCAGTTCAGTGGGCGCGTTTTATACACGCGCTGAAATGAAGGATGGTTTCATGCCTCACACGATAAAAAAGATGAGTCTGATAGGACTCATATTGATGATCTTTACTTCCGTATTTGGATTTGCCAATAGCCCATCGGCTTATTACTTAATGGGTTATAGTGCGATTCCCTTTTATATATTTTCTGCATTGTTATTCTTTATTCCATTCGCCTTAATGATGGCTGAAATGGGAGCTGCTTATCGCAAAGAAGAAGGTGGTATCTATTCCTGGATGAATAATAGTGTCGGACCACGTTTTGCCTTCATTGGTACGTTTATGTGGTTTTCCTCTTATATCATCTGGATGGTGAGTACCTCCGCGAAAGTTTGGGTACCGTTCTCAACATTCCTCTATGGTAGCGACATGACCCAGCACTGGCGTATTGCCGGACTGGAGCCTACGCAGGTGGTTGGTCTGCTGGCAGTGGCATGGATGATTCTGGTCACCGTCGTTGCTTCTAAGGGGATTAATAAAATTGCCCGCATTACTGCGGTGGGCGGTATTGCAGTAATGTGTCTGAATTTAGTATTGCTGTTAGTAAGCATTACTATTTTGTTATTAAATGGTGGGCATTTCGCGCAGGATATTAATTTCCTTGCATCACCGAACCCGGGTTATCAGTCCGGTCTGGCAATGCTATCGTTTGTGGTATTTGCTATTTTTGCCTATGGCGGAATTGAAGCGGTTGGTGGTCTGGCCGATAAAACGGAAAATCCAGAAAAGAACTTTGCCAAAGGTATTGTTTTTGCCGCTATTGTTATTTCAATCGGTTATTCGCTGGCAATATTTTTATGGGGCGTCAGCACAAACTGGCAGCAGGTATTAAGTAATGGTTCCGTTAACCTTGGCAATATTACCTATGTGCTGATGAAGAGCCTCGGGGTGACGCTGGGTAACGCACTGCATTTGTCACCTGAAGCGTCATTGTCGCTGGGCGTATGGTTTGCGCGTATTACCGGACTTTCGATGTTCCTCGCTTATACCGGTGCGTTCTTTACGCTTTGCTATTCACCGCTGAAAGCCATCATCCAGGGGACGCCGAAAGCGTTGTGGCCGGAACCGATGACGCGCCTGAATGCGATGGGGATGCCGTCTATCGCCATGTGGATGCAGTGCGGGTTGGTTACTGTCTTCATCCTGCTGGTTTCGTTTGGTGGCGGTACCGCATCGGCGTTCTTTAACAAGCTGACGCTGATGGCGAACGTGTCTATGACGCTTTCTTACCTGTTCCTCGCGCTGGCTTTCCCATTCTTTAAAGCACGTCAGGATCTCGACAGACCATTTGTGATTTTCAAAACGCGTATGTCGGCAATGATTGCGACGGTGGTTGTCGTTCTGGTGGTGACATTTGCGAACGTCTTCACCATTATTCAGCCTGTGGTTGAAGCCGGAGACTGGGACAGCACATTGTGGATGATTGGCGGCCCTGTCTTCTTCTCGCTGTTAGCGATGGCGATTTACCAGAACTATTGCAGTCGCATGGCGAATAAACCTGAGTTAGCTCTCGACTGATCATATGAAATCCTGCAACTCATCGTCTCTCCGGCGATGAGTTGTCAGGAAGTAATGCGTATGGATGATACTCTCCAGGGCCGGTGATAACTGAAGATGATGTTAAGCTGCTAAATGAGCCACGTTGACATCATTTGGCAGCTTCATGCATTACAAACTTCCCGCTTGACGACCTTTGCCCGCAGACGTCAGCGTTCTCCCCGTTTGTTTACCGTTGAGGCTTTCCAGACGCATCTGGAAGGGCGGGAATGGCATATCGATACCGTGGGCATGGAAGCCAGCCAGAATCAGCTGGTGGATCTCATGGCGTAGCGGCATACGGTGACCCATCTCAGCGGCGTAAATACGCAGCTCGAAAATCTGAATCCCCTGTTGCAGATCCACCAGGAAGACTTCCGGTGCCGGGTTGTCGATCACCAGCGAGCAGCGACGCGCTGCGGTGAGCAGGATTTCCGTCACTTCTTCACTGTTGGCATCGGCAGGGGCCGGAATCGTCAACACCACGCGCGTGACCGAGTCAGAGAGCGACCAGTTGATAAACTGCTCGGTAATAAACGCCTTGTTCGGCACGATTATCTCTTTACGGTCCCAGTCGCTGATGGTGGTGGCGCGGGTGTTAATTTTTGTCACGCTACCAGTAAGATCGCGGATCGTTACCGTATCGCCAATGCGAATCGGTTTTTCGAACAGGATTATCAGGCCAGAGATAAAGTTGGCGAAAATTTCCTGCAAACCAAAACCGAGACCAACACCGAGCGCGGCGACCAGCCACTGCAATTTCGACCACTCAATACCAATCATCGAGAAGCCGACCAGCCCGCCAATCAGCATCAGCAGATATTTGGTGATGGTGGTGATGGCGTAGCCGGTACCCGGCGTTAAATCCAGGTGCTGCAAAATCGCCAGTTCCAGCAGCGCGGGCAGATTGCGCACCAGTTGCGTGGTGATGATAAACACCAGAATGGCAATCAGCACCGCACCGAGGGTAATTGGCTCCAGACTTTCTACGCCCTGTACTGTGGAGGTGACATCCCACAGCGAAATATTTTCGAGGAAGCCGAAAGCGGAATGGATTTCTGACCACAGCACAATGACCGAAAGCAGGGCGATCAACATCAAAATTGAGCGCACCAGCCGCAAGGACTGCGCACTGATGGCATCGAGATCGACTTCGCTTTCATCGACTTCAATTGCCCCTTCCGGGCTACTGTGATGATGTGCTTCCTCTTCGCCACGCGCACGTTGCGCTAACATCTCTGCCCGGCGATGCTTCGCCCGGTCAAACGCCAGCCTGCGTCGTTGGATCAGCATCCAGCGGCGGATAACGTGATAAACCACCAGTAGCAGGAACCAGATGGCAACCGAGGTTTCAAGCCTCGCTAACAGCGCCTGTGCCGTTGCCAGATAACCCACCGCCGACGCCAGAATGGCAACCAGTGGCGCGCCAATCATCATGTTCCACAACATATGGTTGGTAATATTGTCGCCGCTGCCTTCTTTGTTGAGATACAGCGGAATCCCGGCCTTTTTCAGGCTGAGGGTGACCACCGCCAGCGCACCGCAAATGAGGATAAAGCAAAGCCGTCCCAGCGAACCGGAAAATTCGCGGTCGTCGAGGTTATCGAACATCATCAGCGCCATAATCAGTGGCACAATAAGCCCGATGCTCATCAGGTAGTAGCGCATCCCACGGGAAACCCGTTCGCGCGGCCAGCCAAAATGAGCGATAAATAAGCCGTTCGGGCGGGCAAAGGTGGCGCAAATCATCACTACCCACAGCAGCGGCACGGTGGCCGTTACGCCATCGCCAATCGCGACCGCCAGCGGATAAGGCCACGCCTCGCGCAAGCCGTAACCCAGCGTCATCCACAGCACCGGCAGCGGTGACGCGACGAGAATCGACCAGAAAAGAGTGCGTAACGTCAGCCAGAAGTGATCCTGAGTCACTTTGCCGACTTTCGCCGCCGAACGTTCAAGAAAACGGGTGAAATAGCGGCGCGAGTAAATACTGCAACCGACCAGAATCAACGCGCCAAACAGCGGCAAAATCGTCTCTTTGCTGGTCAGCATCATCACACTGGCTTTGCCCAACTGACTGAAGGTGTCCAGCGAAATGAGACGACGCAGATCCTGGGCGATTTCCAGCGGCCAGGCGATGGTCATCGGGCGCACGTCAGAGGTCCAGAACAGATAGCGGTGCGTCGCTTCGTTCACCTCTTTCAGCGCATCCTCCAGTTGCCCGTTAGAGACTTTCAGCTTGGTCAGTTCCAGCAGTAGTGTGTCGCCACCCTGCAACAATGAGTTCAGCAACTCACGCTGAGTGCGTAGCTGTGCTTCGAGAATACGGTTTTGCTCGGCAGTCAGCGGCTGACCGTCGGCCTGATGAATTTGCCGTAGCAGCGGCTGTTTATTAAGCAGATCCTCATAACGTAACCGTTGCACACGCAACTGCGCCATTTCGGTATCAAGCTGTTGTGGTTTCGGCATTTCCGGCAGCCGTGCCACCTGCGCCCGCAACGCTTCACCGAGCAGGTTGGACGATCCCAGCCATTGCGACTGTTCACGCAGCGTATTCAACGCCTGCCGGACCTGTAACGTCTGGCTGGCAGCCTGACGCTGTTGCGAGGCAACGAGATCCATCCGCTGCGCCTGTTGATTCAAAGCCGCCGACAGTTCGCGGTTAATTTTGAATTGCGCGACGATGTCTTTCGGCAAATCGGCACTGTTTTCTGCCAGCAATTCGGTACTTTCCAGCGCCCGCTCTGCCTCAAGCTGGCGTTGGCTGTTCAATTGATTACGCAAGGCCTGCAAATACGCATCCAGTTGCTGGCTCTCTTTTTCAGCCAGCTCAGAGCGCAAGCGCGCTAATTCCTGGCGGTTATTGGCAGACAGCTGCGCCAGCTCCAGTTCATCAACGAGCGCCTTAAGACGTGCAGAGTCAGACTGCAACGCGAAATTTTGTGCCTGATTGAGCGGAGTATTGCCGGTAAGCGTTCCCAGGCGGCGCTCGATCTCGTTTAACTGACGGCGGGCGTCGGTTTGCTGTTGCGGCAGTTGATTCAGCGAATCGGCAATCTCGCGGGCGCGCTCCTGCTCTTGCTGGGCCTGACGGCTTTTATCCAGCAACTGACTGCTGACCTGGAGAATTTCCTGATTCAGCGCGTCGGTAGACATCCCCGGCGACACGCTGCGCGGCTCGTCACGCATGTTGTTTAATTGTGCGCGCAGAGTAGCGGAGAGTTTCGGATAATTATCAATAACTTCTTGATATTGCTTGATGCGCTCAAGGGAACCTTTTCGTTCCTCAAGCGCATTTAAGGCAGACTGGAGTGCCTCTATGACTTCTGGCTGCGCGGGTTTCGCCGCTTTTGCCTGCTCCAGTTCCTGGGTGATTTGTTTGCTATCGGGGGCCGTCGCGGCGTACGCCCCCCAACTGAGGCACCAGGCCATCAGAAAAGTGATAATCAGGCGCACGTCAGCGTTTCCTTTGATGGATTAGACCTGGTCTTTTTTATCGTCAACCAATGGGCTGGCGTCGTGTTCTGCTTCGATCTCTTCAGCAGGAAGCGGGGCGGGTTCAGCGTCTGGCGTAACAAAGGTTTCGGTAGATACTGCCAGCGGCTGGCCAATTTTCGTGACAGACAGGCTTTCCAGTTGCTCAACCAGATTCACTTTACCTGGTGCAAACAGGTTGATAACGGTAGAGCCAAGTTTAAAGCGACCCATTTCCTGGCCTTTCAGCAGCGCCACAGAACCGTCGTTTTCCCCGGCAGGCCAGGTCCAGCGCTTGATGATGCCTTCGCGCGGCGGCGTAATGGTGCCCGCCCAGACCGTCTCAATGCTGCCTACAATCGTCGCCCCGACCAGAATCTGCGCCATTGGGCCAAATTCGGTATCGAACAGGCAGATCACGCGTTCGTTACGGGCAAACAGATTCGGCACGTTCTGAGCGGTGAGATGGTTAACGGAAAAGAGATCGCCCGGCACGTAGATCATCTCACGCAGAATACCGTTGCACGGCATGTGTACGCGGTGGTAGTCACGCGGGGAGAGGTAAGTGGTCACAAACGTACCGTTGCGGAACAGGTCCGCCATCAGATAGTTGCCTGCCAGCAGGGCTTCGAGGCTATAGTTGTGGCCTTTGGCTTGCAGGATTTTATCTTCTTCGATTTTACCCAACTGGCTGATAACGCCATCGGCAGGCATGACCAGGACATTCGGATCGGTATCGATTGGGCGTACTTCGTCACGCAGCGGACGGACAAAGAATTCGTTAAAGGTGCGGTAGCTGGCGGTGTCCGGCTTTTGCGCCTCTTTCATGTCGACCTTGTAGTATTTAACGAACAGATCGATAACCAGTTTTGTCAGCCATCCTGCCCGCTTGCTTGCGCCCCAACCCGCCAGGCGAGTAAGCCATAGTTTCGGCAGAATGTACTGTAGCGAAAGTTTAAATGAATTTAACAAAGTAGCCTCCAGGCCATTGTTTTGTCGTTCCTGATCCGGCCTACATGCCGGATCCTGAAAAAAAGGGGACGATTCTAACGACGGTTAGCTTAATTGTCAGTCATCCGTATCAGAAAAGTTTTTACGCGTTTTTACCTGCGCCATGCTTTCCAGAATACGGTGATAGTTTTCGAAACGGGTTTCCGCGATTTTTCCTTCCTCAACCGCTTCCCGGATAGCGCAGCCCGGATCGGTATCGTGTTTGCAATCGCGATATTTACACAGACCTAAGTAGTCATGGAATTCGACAAAACCCTGAGTGATTTGTTCCGGATCCAGGTGCCAGAGGCCGAACTCACGCACACCAGGGGAATCAATCACATCACCGCCGTGCGGGAAGTGATACAGCCGAGCGGCGGTCGTGGTGTGCTGACCGAGCCCCGAGTTGTCAGAGACATCGTTGGTCAGGATCTCTTTTTGCAGCCCCAGCAACGCGTTCAGCAGGCTGGATTTACCAACGCCAGACTGCCCGGCAAAAATGCTGATGCGCCCGGTCAACGCCTCTTCCAGCGGTTTTAGCCCATCCTGAGTATGGCTGGAAACCATCAATACGCGATAACCGATATTGCGGTAGATATCCATCTGCTCGTTGACGAACTCCATACCTTCGTCGTCCAGCAGGTCTATCTTGTTGAGCACAATAATCGGCTCAATCTGCAAGGTTTCGCAGGCCACCAGATAACGGTCGATAATATTGAGCGACAGCTCCGGCAAAATGGCGGAGACAATGACAATCTGGTCGATGTTGGCGGCAATAGGTTTCACGCCGTCGTAGAAATCCGGACGCGTCAACACTGAGGTGCGCTCATGCACCGCTTCCACGATCCCTTTGACATTTACGCCTTCCGCCGCCGGTTTACCCGGACGCCAGACTACGCGGTCGCCGGTCACCAGCGAACGGATGGTACGGCGAATATTGCAGCGGTGAACGTCGCCATCGGCGGATTCCACATCAGCGTGCATACCAAAGCGGCTGATGACGATACCTTCATCAGGCTCGCCAAACAGATTGTCGTCGTAGTCGGGCTTCTCCTTAGACGTTTTAAGACGACGCTGGTGATTGGCGTTCACGCGGCGCTGCTGGCCTTTGGAGAGTTTATTTTTACTCAATCGTACAGACTCCTGGTCGCCCCTGATGGGCAAAACATCTATGATACACGCAATTGTGGATCAATATAGTCACTGTGAATGGGTGGAAAATAGCATGAGTGCCAATGAAAACAACCTGATTTGGATCGATCTTGAGATGACCGGTCTGGATCCCGAGCGCGATCGCATTATTGAGATTGCCACGCTGGTGACCGATGCCAACCTGAATATTCTGGCAGAAGGGCCGACCATTGCAGTACACCAGTCCGATGAACAGCTGGCGCTGATGGATGACTGGAACGTGCGCACCCATACCGCCAGCGGGCTGGTAGAGCGCGTGAAAGCGAGCACGATGGGCGATCGTGAAGCTGAACTGGCAACGCTCGAATTCTTAAAACAGTGGGTGCCTGCGGGAAAATCGCCGATTTGCGGTAACAGCATCGGCCAGGATCGTCGCTTCCTGTTTAAATACATGCCGGAGCTGGAAGCCTACTTCCACTACCGTTATCTCGATGTCAGCACCCTGAAAGAGCTGGCGCGCCGCTGGAAGCCGGAAATTCTGGATGGTTTTACCAAGCAGGGGACGCATCAGGCGATGGATGATATCCGTGAATCGGTGGCGGAGCTGGCTTACTACCGCGAGCATTTTATCAAGCTGTAAAATTTTTCCTGGTCACGTAAGCGTCGGAATCCACTTGCGGCGGCGTGATTTTGACGCTAAATTGAACGCCTTGCTGATAATTTCAGCACTTGAGATAAAAACTCAAAAAAAATTTTTTAGGGGGGTTGCAGAGGGAAAGATTTCTCGTATAATGCGCCTCCCGTAACGACGCAGAAATGCGAAAATTACGAAAGCAAAATTAAGTAGTACGCGGGAATAGCTCAGTTGGTAGAGCACGACCTTGCCAAGGTCGGGGTCGCGAGTTCGAGTCTCGTTTCCCGCTCCAA
>NZ_JAYQWM010000047.1:0-31426 GCF_036662595.1 Escherichia sp. Lx600-2
GGTGGCTACGACGGGATTCGAACCTGTGACCCCATCATTATGAGTGATGTGCTCTAACCAACTGAGCTACGTAGCCATCTTTTTTTCGCGATACCTTATCGGCGTTGCGGGGCGCATTATGCGTATAGAGCCTTGCAGCGTCAACCTCTTTTTCAAGGAAAATTGCTCGAAAGTGACTGTTTGGTTAGGTTGCGAACAGCGTGGCGCTATATTCGTCAATTATTGTTTACTTTGTGTTTTTTCCCCACCCTACAGCCATTCTTTTGTCATACAGGATGAAATTCGGAATTTAACAATAGTGGTGGGAAATTAATCTATGAAATACTGGCCTACAGTAATGAGTTGTCAAACAGTGATGTGGCAAACCCGGAACATTTCCTTACTGCATATCAGAATCAACAAGCACCTCAATAACTGAAACAGCCCCGGATTTCACCGGGGCTGTTTCGCATTTCTTACTTATACGCCGACTGGTGAACACCAACCGCGCGACCAGACGGATCGTCCATTTTCTTGAACGCTTCATCCCATTCGATCGCTTTAGCGGAAGAACACGCGACGGAAGGACCGCCCGGCACGCACTCAGCGGCGCTCGGAAGCGGGAATAGTTCTTCAAAGATCTCCCGGTACAGATACGCTTCTTTTGAGGTCGGTGTGTTGTACGGGAAGCGGAAGCGGGCAGTTTCCAGCTGTTGATCAGAAACCTGCTGCGCCGCCACTTCTTTCAGGGTGTCGATCCAACTGTAACCGACGCCATCGGAGAACTGCTCTTTCTGCCGCCAGGCCACGCTTGCGGGCAGGTATGACTCAAAACATTCACGCAGGATGTGTTTTTCCATCTTGCCGTTACCGCACATTTTATCCTGCGGGTTAATGCGCATCGCCACGTCGAGGAATTTCTTGTCGAGGAACGGAACGCGTGCTTCCACGCCCCAGGCTGACATCGCTTTGTTGGCACGCGCGCAGTCATACATATGGAGGGCCAGCAGTTTACGCACCGTCTCTTCATGCAGTTCTTTGGCATTCGGTGCTTTGTGGAAGTAAAGATAACCGCCGAACACTTCATCAGAACCTTCACCGGACAGCACCATTTTAATGCCCATCGCTTTGATCTTACGCGACATTAAATACATCGGTGTTGAAGCGCGAATAGTGGTCACATCATAGGTTTCGATGTGGTAAATCACGTCGCGGATGGCGTCCAGACCTTCCTGTACAGTGAAGTGAATTTCATGATGCACAGTGCCCAGATGGTTTGCCACTTCCTGGGCTGCTTTCAGATCCGGTGAACCCGGCAGACCTACAGCAAAGGAGTGTAACTGCGGCCACCAGGCTTCAGAGCGTTCCTGATCTTCCACGCGACGGGCTGCGTATTTCTTGGTGATAGCGGAAATAATTGAGGAATCCAGACCACCAGAAAGCAGCACACCGTAAGGCACATCAGACATCAGATGGCTTTTAACGGAATCTTCCAGAGCCTGACGCAGCTCGTTTTTGTCGGTGACATTATCTTTCACCGCATCGTAGTCGAACCAGTCGCGATGATAATAAGAACGGATTTCGCCGTCCTGACTCCACAAATAGCTCCCCGCCGGGAACTCTTTAATCGTGCGGCATACCGGCACGAGGGCTTTCATTTCTGAGGCCACATACAGCTGACCATGTTCGTCATAGCCCATATACAGTGGGATGATCCCCAGATGGTCGCGACCAATCAGGTAGGCATCTTTTTCGCTGTCGTACAGGGCAAAGGCAAACATGCCCTGCAAGTCGTCGAGAAATTCCGGCCCTTTTTCCTGATACAGCGCGAGGATCACTTCACAGTCAGACCCTGTCTGGAACTGATAACGATCGCCGTATTCAGCGCGCAATGCCTGGTGATTGTAGATTTCACCGTTTACCGCCAGTACGTGGGTTTTTTGTTGGTTGTAGAGAGGTTGCGCCCCCGCGTTAACGTCAACAATTGACAGACGTTCGTGGGCGAGAATGGCGTTATCACTGGCATAAATACCGGACCAGTCCGGGCCACGATGACGCATCAGGCGTGACAGCTCGAGTGCTTTCTTACGCAGCTCAACTGCGTCTGTTTTGATATCGAATACGCCAAAAATTGAACACATAACCTTCTCCGTTAACCTGGTATTTGTTGCTTGTTGTGTTTGCTTGTTTAAAAAAATGCCGCAAAGCAGCACTGTGCGCAAGCGATTTGGCGGTGAAAAAATAAAAAACGTAATGGTGATTGCTGATTTGTGAAAAAGGGGAGGGTGCGGTGATGTATTTATTGATGGATCGATAATTTTTGGCGAGTTTTATTGAATGGTATGATTTTAATGATGGGTAAAAATAAGAAACCACGTCCTGAGACGTGGTTGCTATTCAGATAACGTCGATTTCAGCGACCGATGGGTAAATCCAGCTGGGGCGGAACGGCATACTGTCGATATCGTCGAGCGATGAAACACCAGAAAGCACCAGAATCGTCTCCAGACCGGCCTGGAAGCCGGCCAGAATATCGGTACGCAGGTTATCGCCGACAATCACCGTTTCTTCCGAATGTGCCTGCATTTTGTTTAATGCCGCGCGGATAATCCACGGACTCGGCTTACCAACATAGAACGGTTTGCGCCCGGAGATTTTCTCAATCCCTGCACACAACGCGCCACAGGCCGGATAAAAACCGCGCCCGTGAGTATCCGGGTTGGTGGCGATAAAGCGTGCACCGTTAGCGACGAAATAGGCCGCTTTATGCATCATGTCCCAGTTGTAGGAACGCGTTTCGCCAACAATCACGAAATCAGGGTTCACATCGGTAATAGTGAAACCGGCTTTGTACAGTTCATGAATCAGTGCGCCTTCGCCCACCACATACGCTTTCTTGCCTTCCTGGCGACGCAGGAAATCGGCGGTCGCCATCGCAGAGGTATAAAACACGCTGTCAGGTACATCGACACCGGCAGTGGCAAAGCGGTTCGCCAGATCTTGCCCGGTCTGCGAAGGATAGTTGGTCAGCAACACCAGCGGCAGGCCTTTATCCATAATCCCGTGCAAAAATTCCGCTGCACCCGGTACGGCGACGTTATCGTGCATCAGCACGCCGTCGATATCGCAAATTACATTTTTAATGGTCATGGACTACCCAGAATATTGACAACAATAAGCGCCACTATAAAAGCACATTAATTTTCCAGCAAATGCTGGAGCAAAATACCGTTGAGCATGGCGCGTTTTACCAGCGCAAAAGCGCCGATTGCCGAGCGGTGATCCAGCTCAGAACGTACCACCGGCAGATTAGTACGAAACGCCTTCAGCGCCTGAGTATTAATGCAGCTTTCAATAGCAGGGAGCAGCACTTTATCGGCTTCCGTGATTTCTCCGGCAATAACAATTTTTTGCGGGTTAAACAGGTTGATGGCAATGGCGATGGTTTTGCCCAGATGACGACCGACATACTCAATCACTTCCGAGGCCAGGCTATCGCCTTTGTTCGCGGCTTTGCAGATAGTTTTGATGGTGCAGTCGTCCAGCGGCACGCGGCTCTGGTAGCCCTGCTTTAACAGATTCAACACCCGTTGTTCAATAGCGGCGTTGGCAGCGATAGTTTCCAGGCAGCCAAAGTTGCCGCAGTGGCAGCGTTCACCCAGCGGTTCGACCTGAATATGGCCAATTTCACCGACGTTACCGTTGCGGCCAATAAAAATGCGCCCGTTAGAGATAATCCCGGCCCCGGTTCCGCGATGGACACGCACCAGAATGGAGTCTTCGCAATCCTGACTTGCACCGAAGTAGTGCTCCGCCAGCGCCAGACTACGGATATCGTGACCAACGAAACAGGTCACTTTAAAACGCTCTTCCAGTGCTTCTACCAGCCCCCAGTTTTCTACCTGAATATGCGGCATGTAATGAATTTTGCCGCTGTCCGGGTCAACAAGCCCTGGCAGGATAACGGAAATGGCGATCAGCTCGCGCAGTTTGCGCTGGTAGCTATCAATAAACTGAGCAATGGCATTCAGCAGGGCATGTTCCAGCGTCTGCTGGGTACGTTCCGGCAGCGGGTAATGTTCTTCTGCCAGCACTTTGCTGCTGAGATCAAACAGAGTGATGGTGGCGTCATGACGACCAAGCCGTACGCCGATTGCGTGGAAATTGCGGGTTTCGGTGACGATGGAGATAGCGCGGCGGCCCCCGGTGGAGGCCTGCTGATCAACTTCTTTGATCAGCCCGCGTTCGATAAGCTGACGCGTAATTTTGGTTACACTGGCGGGGGCAAGCTGGCTTTGCTCGGCAATCTGAATCCGCGAGATTGGCCCGTACTGGTCAATCAGGCGATAAACCGCCGCGCTGTTAAGCTGTTTTACGAGATCAACATTACCTATCTGAGCTTGTCCGCCTGGTGTCATACTTTCTCTTATTGAGTTACGACCTCGTTACCGTTAACGATGGTCTTGGTGATTTTAAAATCAGGTGTGAATGCGGTCAGGTTGGCTACTTTACCTGCGGCGAGTGTGCCGAGACGTTTCTCAACGCCAATCGCACGCGCCGGATAGAGCGTCGCCATACGCAGCACTTCATCCAGTGCGATACCGCAATGTTCGACCAGATTACGCACGCCTTCAATCATGGTTAAGGATGAACCGCTTAACGTACCGTTCTCATCCACACAAAGTCCGTTACGGTAGTATATTGTTTTACCCGCAAAAATGAACTGTTCAATGTTGGCACCTGCTGGCGCGGTGGCGTCGGTAACCAGACACAGTTTGTCGCCTTTAAGGCGTTTAGCGTTACGAATGTTGGCGTAATTAACATGCAGGCCATCAGCGATAATACCGCAATAAATGTCAGCTTCGTCGAGGATCGCGCCCGCCAGGCCCGGTTCACGACCGGTAATATACGGCATCGCGTTGTACAGATGGGTGGCAAAGGTAATCCCCGCGCGGAAACCGGCTTTCGCTTCTTTCAACGTCGCGTTGGAGTGACCGGCAGAAACCACAATCCCGGCATTTGCCAGTTTGCTGATGACTTCCGCAGGAACCATTTCCGGTGCCAGGGTCACTTTGGTAATGACGTCGGCGTTTTCACACAGGAAATCGACCAGCGCGGTATCAGGCTTACGCACAAAATTCGGATTATGGGTACCTTTTTTCACCAGATTCAGCCACGGGCCTTCCAGATGCAGACCTAACGCCTGATTCGGATATTTTGCCAGGTACTCGCGCATAACGCGCACGCCCTGTTTCATCAGCTCATCGCTGGTGGTGATAAGCGTCGGCAGATAGTTAGTACAGCCTGATTTCTCATTGGCTTTCTGCATGATTTCCAGCGTTTCCACGCTGACCGCTTCAGCGGTGTCGTTAAACTGTACGCCGCCGCAGCCGTTTAACTGCACATCGATAAAACCGGGGGAGAGAATGGCCCCGTTCAGTGAACGTTGTTCGATCTCTGGCGGCAGTTCCGCTACCGGACAGACGCTTTTAATCAGGCCATCAGCGATAACAACCGCGTGGTCATCAAGAAATTCGTGGCCGGTAAAGATCCGGCCCTGGGTTAATGCATACATTCTGACCCCCGATTTTAAAAAATATTGCCCTGAGCAAGGAGCCAGGGCAGGGATAACAATTACAGACCTTTGATATTTTCTGCTTCTAATTCATTGAAATATCTTAAAGTCTTAACTTTCAGCTCCATGGTGGAAGGTTCATCGCACACCATGATCGCTTTTGGATGCAGTTGCAGACAGCTGATGGTCCACATATGGTTCACGCAACCTTCAACGGCGGCCTGCAGCGCCAGTGCTTTCTGGCTACCCAGCACCAGAATCATCACTTCTTCGGCATCCAGCAGTGTACCAACACCGACAGTCAGGGCATATTTTGGCACCTGATTGACATCGTTATCAAAGAAACGAGAGTTCGCGACGCGAGTGTCATGAGTTAGGGTTTTGATACGAGTACGAGAAGCCAGAGAAGACGCCGGTTCGTTAAATGCAATATGACCGTCGTTACCTACACCGCCCATAAACAGATGAATTTTTCCGTAAGAACGGATTTTTTCTTCATACTGGCGGCACTCGGCGTCGATATCCGGGGCGTTGCCGTTGAGAAGGTTGATATTTTCTGCTGGAATATCAACGTGATCGAAGAAATTACGGTGCATAAAGCTGTAGTAGCTTTCCGGATGCTCTTTCGGCAGACCGACATATTCGTCCATGTTGAAGGTGACAACGTGCTTAAAGCTGACCTGGCCTGCTTTATGCATTTCGACTAACGCTTTATAGGTGGTCATTGGCGTGCCGCCAGTTGGCAGGCCCAGAACAAACGGACGATCAGCAGTCGGTTTGAACGCATTGATACGATTGACGATATGGCGAGCAGCCCATTTGCCGACCTGTTCAGCGGTAGTCAGGGGGATCAGTCTCATTATTCACCTCAATAAGTAAAATGTAAGCCGTTGGCGGATTAGGCATCTTTAAGCGTAACCTGGATTTGCGCAGACAGGCGTCAATCCGACCTGATTTTTTGAATGATAAAATAAGTTTTCTGGTTTAGCCAGTAAAAGGGAGTGATGATAACGATATTTGGTGACAAAACTCACAAAAGACACGCGTTTAATTTGCGATACGAATTAAATTTTCACACACTCTGTAGCAGATGATCTAACAATCTGATTACAGAACATCGGCAGTACAATTTGCAGCAAAATAAAAATACGGCTTTAAACGAGCCAAATAGGGTTCTCGTAGGGGGAATAAGATGAATATTTTAGGTTTTTTCCAGCGACTCGGTAGGGCGTTACAGCTCCCTATCGCGGTGCTGCCGGTGGCGGCACTGTTGCTGCGATTCGGTCAGCCAGATTTACTTAACGTTGCGTTTATTGCCCAGGCGGGCGGTGCGATTTTTGATAACCTCGCATTAATCTTCGCCATCGGTGTGGCATCCAGCTGGTCGAAAGACAGCGCAGGTGCGGCGGCGCTGGCGGGTGCGGTAGGTTACTTTGTGTTAACCAAAGCGATGGTGACCATCAACCCAGAAATTAACATGGGTGTACTGGCGGGTATCATTACCGGTCTGGTTGGTGGCGCAGCCTATAACCGTTGGTCCGATATTAAACTGCCGGACTTCCTGAGCTTCTTCGGCGGCAAACGCTTTGTGCCGATCGCCACCGGCTTCTTCTGTCTGGTGCTGGCGGCCATTTTTGGTTACGTCTGGCCGCCGGTACAGCACGCTATCCATGCAGGCGGCGAGTGGATCGTTTCTGCGGGCGCGCTGGGTTCCGGTATCTTTGGTTTCATCAACCGTCTGCTGATCCCAACCGGTCTGCATCAGGTGCTGAACACCATCGCCTGGTTCCAGATTGGTGAATTCACCAACGCGGCGGGTACGGTTTTCCACGGCGACATCAACCGTTTCTACGCTGGTGACGGCACCGCGGGGATGTTCATGTCCGGCTTCTTCCCGATCATGATGTTCGGTCTGCCGGGTGCGGCGCTGGCGATGTACTTCGCAGCACCGAAAGAGCGTCGTCCGATGGTTGGCGGGATGCTGCTTTCTGTTGCTGTTACTGCGTTCCTGACCGGTGTGACTGAGCCGCTGGAATTCCTGTTCATGTTCCTTGCTCCGCTGCTGTACCTCCTGCACGCACTGCTGACCGGTATCAGCCTGTTTGTGGCAACGCTGCTGGGTATCCATGCTGGCTTCTCTTTCTCTGCGGGGGCTATCGACTACGCGTTGATGTATAACCTGCCGGCCGCCAGCCAGAACGTCTGGATGCTGCTGGTTATGGGGGTTGTCTTCTTCGCTATCTACTTCGTGGTGTTCAGTTTGGTTATCCGCATGTTCAACCTGAAAACGCCGGGTCGTGAAGATAAAGAAGACGAGATCGTTACTGAAGAAGCCAACAGCAACACTGAAGAAGGCCTCAATCAACTGGCGACCAACTATATTGCTGCGGTTGGCGGCACTGACAACCTGAAAGCAATTGACGCCTGTATCACCCGTCTGCGCCTTACAGTGGCTGACTCTGCCCGCGTTAACGATACGATGTGTAAACGTCTGGGTGCTTCTGGTGTAGTAAAACTGAACAAACAGACTATTCAGGTGATTGTTGGCGCGAAAGCAGAATCCATCGGCGATGCGATGAAGAAAGTCGTTGCCCGTGGCCCGGTAGCAGCTGCCTCTGCTGAAGCAACTCCGGCAACTACCGCTCCTGTAGCAAAACCGCAGGCTGTACCAAACGCGGTATCTATCGCGGAGCTGGTATCGCCGATTACCGGTGATGTCGTGGCACTGGATCAGGTTCCTGACGAAGCATTCGCCAGCAAAGCGGTGGGTGACGGTGTGGCGGTGAAACCGACAGATAAAATCGTCGTATCACCAGCCGCAGGGACAATCGTGAAAATCTTCAACACCAACCACGCGTTCTGTCTGGAAACCGATAAAGGCGCGGAGATCGTCGTCCATATGGGTATCGACACCGTAGCGCTGGAAGGTAAAGGCTTTAAACGTCTGGTGGAAGAGGGCGCGCAGGTAAGCGCAGGACAACCGATTCTGGAAATGGATCTGGATTACCTGAACGCTAACGCCCGTTCGATGATTAGCCCGGTGGTTTGCAGCAATATCGACGATTTCAGCGGCCTTATCATTAAAGCTCAGGGGCATGTTGTGGCGGGTCAAACGCCGCTGTATGAAATCAAAAAGTAATCTGCTTTATGCCTGATGCGACGCTTGACGCGTCTTATCAGGCCTACAAAAGCTCAGTCCAGGTTGGATAAGACGCTTAAGCGTCGCATCCAACAATGACGCAGGACTGGCAAAAGCGGTGGAGATCTTCTCTGCCGCTTTTTTTTTCATCAATCATCCCCATAATCCTTGTTAGATTATCAATTTTAAAAAACTAACAGTTGTCAGCCTGTCCCGCTTATAAGATCATACGCCGTTATACGTTGTTTACGCTTTGAGGAATCCACGATGAGTGAGGCAGAAGCCCGCCCGACTAACTTTATTCGTCAGATCATCGATGAAGATCTGGCCAGTGGTAAGCACACCACAGTACACACCCGTTTTCCGCCGGAGCCGAATGGCTATCTGCATATCGGTCATGCGAAATCTATCTGCCTGAACTTCGGGATCGCCCAGGACTATAAAGGCCAGTGCAACCTGCGTTTCGACGACACTAACCCGGTAAAAGAAGATATCGAGTATGTCGATTCGATCAAAAACGACGTAGAGTGGTTAGGTTTTCACTGGTCTGGTAACGTCCGTTACTCCTCCGATTATTTTGATCAGCTCCACGCCTATGCGATCGAACTGATCAATAAAGGCCTGGCGTACGTTGATGAACTGACGCCGGAACAGATCCGCGAATACCGCGGCACCCTGACGCAGCCGGGTAAAAACAGCCCGTACCGCGACCGTAGCGTTGAAGAGAACCTGGCGCTGTTCGAGAAAATGCGTACCGGCGGTTTTGAAGAAGGTAAAGCCTGCCTGCGTGCGAAAATCGACATGGCTTCACCGTTTATCGTGATGCGCGATCCGGTGCTGTACCGCATTAAATTTGCTGAACACCACCAGACTGGCAACAAGTGGTGCATCTACCCGATGTACGACTTCACCCACTGCATCAGCGATGCCCTGGAAGGTATTACGCACTCTCTGTGTACGCTTGAGTTCCAGGATAACCGTCGTCTGTACGACTGGGTACTGGACAACATCACCATTCCTGTTCACCCGCGCCAATACGAATTCTCGCGCCTGAATCTGGAATACACTGTGATGTCCAAGCGTAAGCTGAACCTGCTGGTGACCGATAAGCACGTTGAAGGCTGGGATGACCCGCGTATGCCGACCATTTCCGGTCTGCGTCGTCGTGGTTACACTGCGGCTTCTATTCGTGAGTTCTGCAAACGCATCGGCGTGACCAAGCAGGACAACACCATTGAGATGGCGTCGCTGGAATCCTGCATCCGTGAAGATCTCAACGAAAACGCCCCGCGCGCAATGGCGGTTATCGATCCGGTGAAACTGGTTATCGAAAACTATCAGGGCGAAGGCGAAATGGTTACCATGCCGAACCATCCGAACAAACCGGAAATGGGGAGCCGTCAGGTGCCGTTTAGCGGTGAGATTTGGATCGATCGCGCCGATTTCCGCGAAGAAGCTAACAAGCAGTACAAACGTCTGGTGCTCGGTAAAGAAGTGCGTCTGCGTAATGCTTATGTGATTAAGGCAGAACGCGTCGAGAAAGATGCCGAAGGTAATATCACCACCATCTTCTGTACTTATGACGCCGACACCTTAAGCAAAGATCCGGCAGATGGTCGTAAAGTCAAAGGTGTTATTCACTGGGTGAGCGCGGCACATGCGCTGCCGGTTGAAATCCGTTTGTATGATCGTCTGTTCAGCGTGCCTAACCCAGGTGCTGCGGATGATTTCCTGTCGGTGATTAACCCGGAATCGCTGGTGATCAAACAGGGCTTTGCTGAACCGTCGCTGAAAGATGCGGTAGCGGGTAAAGCATTCCAGTTTGAGCGTGAAGGTTACTTCTGCCTCGACAGCCGCCATTCCACTGCCGAAAAACCGGTATTTAACCGCACCGTTGGGCTGCGTGATACCTGGGCGAAAGTTGGCGAGTAATTTTAAGTTTTACCTGGCCGGGTGAAGCGTTTACGTCGCATCCGGCAAGGAACAGACAAACAGTTTCAAACGCTAAATTGCCTGATGCGCTACGCTTATCAGGCCTACATGATCTCTGCAATATATTGAGTTTGCGTGCTTTTGTAGGCCGGATAAGGCGTTCACGCCGCATCCGGCAAGAAACATGCAAACAATCCCAAACGCCGCGGTCTGCGGCGTTTTTTCTGCTTTTCTTCGCGAATTAATTCCGCTTCGCAATTTATCCATAAAATAAATTTAAAATAACAAAACATAATTAAATAAAATATAACCGCTTTCATCTTGCTGGAAATTCACGCTTTTATTCTTCTGCAAGCCTTTCAACCGCAAACTTAAGCCTTGTAACAAAAATCATCAAAATATGTGCGGTTGCTCATGTTCTTACATTCTGGTTACAGAAAGAGATTGATAATTCGCGTCGCGAAAAATAGTCTGTTCCTGTAGTCAGCGAGACTTTTCTCAACGCTACTTTTTTAATTTTTATTTTTTTTCGCTGTTCACCTTTGGTGCAGCAATTTATACGTCAAAGAGGATTAACCCATGCGTACGTTTAGTGGCAAACGTAGTACGCTGGCGCTGGCTATCGCCGGTGTTACAGCAATGTCGGGCTTTATGGCAATGCCGGAGGCTCGCGCCGAAGGATTCATCGACGATTCAACCTTAACCGGCGGTATATATTACTGGCAGCGTGAACGCGACCGTAAAGATGTTACCGACGGCGACAAATACAAAACCAACCTTTCTCACTCCACCTGGAATGCCAACCTCGATTTTCAGTCCGGTTATGCTGCTGATATGTTCGGCCTTGATATTGCTGCGTTTACGGCGATTGAAATGGCGGAAAACGGCGACAGCTCTCACCCGAACGAAATCGCGTTTTCAAAAAGTAATAAAGCCTATGACGAAGACTGGTCCGGCGACAAAAGCGGTATAAGCCTGTATAAAGCTGCGGCCAAATTTAAATACGGTCCGGTTTGGGCGAGGGCAGGTTATATTCAGCCAACCGGTCAGACGCTGTTAGCGCCTCACTGGAGCTTTATGCCGGGTACTTATCAGGGTGCGGAAGCCGGAGCGAATTTTGATTACGGCGATGCTGGTGCGTTGAGTTTCTCCTACATGTGGACCAACGAATACAAAGCACCGTGGCATCTGGAAATGGATGAGTTTTATCAGAACGATAAAACCACCAAAGTTGATTATCTGCACTCCCTTGGGGCGAAATACGACTTCAAAAATAACTTCATACTGGAAGCGGCATTTGGTCAGGCGGAAGGGTATATCGATCAATATTTTGCCAAAGCCAGCTACAAATTTGATATCGCCGGTAGCCCGTTAACCACCAGCTACCAGTTCTACGGTACGCGCGATAAAGTTGACGATCGCAGCGTCAACGATCTTTATGACGGCACCGCCTGGCTGCAAGCGTTGACCTTTGGTTACCGGGCGGCTGACGTAGTGGATTTGCGCCTCGAAGGCACCTGGGTTAAGGCTGAAGGTCAGCAGGGATACTTCCTGCAACGTATGACTCCAACCTACGCTTCCTCCAACGGCCGCCTGGATATCTGGTGGGATAACCGTTCCGACTTCAACGCTAACGGCGAAAAAGCGGTCTTCTTCGGTGCGATGTATGACCTGAAAAACTGGAATCTTCCAGGCTTCGCCATCGGCGCTTCCTACGTTTACGCATGGGATGCAAAACCTGCGACCTGGCAGAGCAATCCGGATGCGTACTACGACAAGAACCGGACTATTGAAGAATCTGCATACAGCCTGGATGCGGTCTACACCATTCAGGATGGCCGCGCCAAGGGCACGATGTTCAAATTGCACTTCACCGAATACGACAACCACTCCGACATCCCAAGCTGGGGCGGTGGTTACGGCAACATCTTCCAGGATGAGCGTGACGTGAAATTTATGGTAATCGCACCATTCACCATCTTCTGATGCCCGACGCGGCAGGTTTTGTGCCTGCCGCACATTTGAGGAATTTGCTATGAAAAAACTGATTCTCATCGCCATGATGGCATCGGGGCTGGTGGCTTGTGCGCAATCAACCGCGCCACAGGAAGACAGCCGTCTGAAAGAGGCATACAGCGCCTGTATCAACACCGCACAAGGTTCGCCAGAAAAAATTGAAGCCTGCCAGAGCGTGTTAAACGTGCTGAAGAAAGAGAAACAACATCAGCAGTTTGCCGACCAGGAAAGTGTACGCGTACTGGATTATCAGCAGTGTCTGCGTGCAACGCAAACCGGAAATGATCAGGCGGTGAAAGCCGATTGTGATAAGGTCTGGCAGGAAATTCGCAGTAATAACAAATAAGTGAGAGCTGTAACTCTCGCTTTTCTTATTTCCCTTGCATAAAAAAGCCAACCTACAGGTTGGCTTTTCTCGTTCAGACTGGCTTATTTGCCTTCGTGCGCGTGCTCATCTTCGCGGCAATCGCCTTCGGCACAGTGACCGTAAAGATAGAGACTGTGGTTAGTCAGGCGAATGCCATGTTTTGCGGCAATTTCACGCTGACGCGCTTCGATGGAATCATCACTAAATTCGATAACCTTGCCGCAGTCGAGGCAGATCAGGTGATCGTGGTGATGTTGCTGTGTCAGTTCAAATACGGATTTACCGCCTTCAAAATTGTGGCGGGTGACGATACCAGCGTCGTCAAACTGGTTCAGTACGCGATATACCGTAGCCAGACCAATTTCTTCACCCATATCGATCAGACGTTTGTATAAATCTTCCGCACTGACGTGATGGTTGTCCGGCTCCTGAAGGACTTCCAGGATTTTTAAACGAGGAAGCGTTACTTTCAGGCCAGCTTTCTTTAGGGCGGTATTGTTATCAGTCATGCGGAATCTGTCCTGTTACTAAGCGGTTCACTTCATTAGAAGAAGTGACAGAATTTGCTCTTGAGATAATGCGTATCATTATAGAATTGCCACGCCTAAATGAAAACCACAAGTCCCTGGCAAATATTGTTAATAAAAACGTGGCACAGCTTACATTTACAACGGCAAGGCCACTTGAACACCGGGACATTGTACAGGTACAACAGCAAAAGTTACAAATTTGTAGCAATTATTTTGATTGGCATTATCTATTAATACGGCGTAGACATGAGTCTACGCCGCATCACATCAGGCATTGAGAATTTCGTCGAGATGCAACTCTTCAGAAATCTGTTTAACCCATTTTTCTACACGTTCAGCGGTCAGTTCCGGCTGACGGTCTTCGTCGATAGCCAGACCGACAAAGTGGTCGTCATCTGCCAGACCTTTTGATGCTTCGAAATGATAGCCCGCAGTTGGCCAGTGACCAACGATGGTTGCACCGCGCGGTTCAATGATGTCGCGGATGGTGCCCAATGCGTCGCAGAAATATTCGGCGTAATCTTCCTGGTCACCACAACCAAACAGCGCAACCAGTTTGCCATTGAAATCAATCTCTTCGAGAGTCGGGAAGAAGTCATCCCAGTCACACTGCGCTTCGCCGTAATACCAGGTTGGGATGCCCAGCAGCAGAATGTCATAAGCTTCCAGATCTTCTTTGCTGCTTTTTGCAATGTCATGGACATCGGCAACGTCTTTACCAAGCTGTTTTTGAATCATTTTTGCGATATTTTCGGTATTACCGGTGTCGCTGCCGAAAAAGATGCCAGTGATAGCCATGAGTGAAATAACCTCTTGAAACTTATTGAAATGGGGGTGGAAAATTGCCCACGGATAAAGGCAATCATAGCAGAACAGGCAGTCTTGCGGAATCAGCAAACGAGCAGGACTGCACACTGTGCTACATGAAAGTGGAAATTTAAACGATGCCCTGACTACGCAGCGCCGCCAGTTGCTGCATTAACATCTCTTCGATCAGTTCGCTACGGCTCATATTGCGCGATTCCGCCAGCTCGTTCAGCGCCTCGACAGCTTCCGCGTTCAGCTTCAGTTCGACACGCTTAAGGCCACGTACTTTGTCGCGTTTTAGTTGGTTGCGTTTATTAATACGCAGCTGTTCATCGCGCGAAAGCGGATTAGTTTTCGGTCGTCCCGGTCGACGCTCGTGCGCGAACAGATCTAATGTCGTACGGTCCGTTTGTTCTTTGGCCATGATCTTGGTGACTTCGGGGGAAACAATCAGCCAGGCCTCTGCCCGGATGGATAGCGCGCCATAATACATCAGCGCGATGAGTCACGCCAACGCCCACGCGCGGAAAGCGACGCGGACGCTGGGTTTTTAATCAGTTGCGTTAATCATTGAGATAGCGACGGATAGCGCGTAATACCGCATCCGGTTTTTCAGCATGGACCCAGTGACCCGCGCCTGCAATCACATGCGCCCGTGCCTGTGGAAATTGTGCCAGTAAATCATCACGGTACTGCTCGCTAACATACGGAGAATTACCACCAGGGATAAACAGGGCAGGGTGATCCCATGCCGGGATTTTCTCCCAACCCACAATATGCGGATACTGATCCCACAATACCGGCACGTTAAAGCGCCACTCCCCGTCAACAAAAGATTTCAACAGAAACTGAATCACCCCTTCTTCATTAAGATGCTGGCGCATTATTGCTGCTGCTTGCTGGCGAGTTTGTGCGTCCGATTCACTGACCGCGTTGATAGCCGCGAAAATCTCATCATGACGGCGTACGTGATAGTCGACCGGTGCGATATCGATCGCCACCAGTTTATCGATGCGATCGGGGGCCAGTGCAGTAAGTGCCATTACCGCTTTACCGCCCATGGAGTGACCGATAAATGTTGCTTTGTCGATCTGCAGTGCATCCAGGGTATCAACAAGATCCTGCGCCATCGTCGGGTAATTCATTACCGGATCTCTCGGTGAAAGACCGTGGTTACGCATATCAACCTGGATGATATTGTGATCGTTTACCAGATCGCGAGCCAGTACGCCAAGGTTGTCGAGGCTGCCAAACAGACCATGGACAAGAACGATGGGAGAATTATTGTGCTGGTTTTGTGCAGTTTGCGCGCGGATATTCAATTTCATGGCAAAGTTCTTTTTTTCGCGTTGTCGGGTTAGGGTATTATGTTGACCATTGTGCCACAGGGCTGCAACAAATAAGGTTTATTCCGAGTTTTTCTGCAAGCCAGGCTTGACGCTATCCGCTGCCGGGATTTATTCATATACTCCTGGCGACTTGTATTCAGCTAAGACACTGCACTGGATTAAGATGAAAACGATTGAAGTTGATGATGAACTCTACAGCTATATTGCCAGCCACACTAAGCATATCGGCGAGAGCGCATCCGACATTTTACGGCGTATGTTGAAATTTTCCGCCGCATCACAGCCTGCTGCTCCGGTGACGAAAGAGGTTCGCGTTGCGTCACCTGCTATCGTCGAAGCGAAGCCGGTCAAAACGATTAAAGACAAGGTTCGCGCAATGCGTGAACTTCTGCTTTCGGATGAATACGCAGAGCAAAAGCGAGCGGTCAATCGCTTTATGCTGCTGTTGTCTACACTATATTCTCTTGACGCCCAGGCGTTTGCCGAAGCAACGGAATCGTTGCACGGTCGTACGCGCGTTTACTTTGCGGCAGATGAACAAACGCTGCTGAAAAATGGTAATCAGACCAAGCCGAAACATGTGCCAGGCACGCCGTATTGGGTGATCACCAACACCAACACCGGCCGTAAATGCAGCATGATCGAACACATCATGCAGTCGATGCAATTCCCGGCGGAATTGATTGAGAAGGTTTGCGGAACTATCTAAAACGTTGCAGACAAAGGACAAAGCAATGGCAATCCACAATCGTGCAGGCCAACCTGCACAACAGAGTGATTTGATTAACGTCGCCCAACTGACGGCGCAATATTATGTACTGAAACCAGAAGCAGGGAATGCGGAGCACGCGGTGAAATTCGGTACTTCCGGTCACCGTGGCAGTGCAGCGCGCCACAGCTTTAACGAGCCGCACATTCTGGCGATCGCTCAGGCAATTGCTGAAGAACGTGCGAAAAACGGCATCACTGGCCCTTGCTATGTGGGTAAAGATACTCACGCCCTGTCCGAACCTGCATTTATTTCCGTTCTGGAAGTGCTGGCAGCGAACGGCGTAGATGTTATTGTGCAGGAAAACAATGGCTTCACTCCGACGCCTGCTGTTTCCAATGCCATCCTGGTTCACAATAAAAAAGGTGGCCCGCTGGCAGACGGTATCGTGATTACACCGTCCCATAACCCGCCGGAAGATGGTGGAATCAAATACAATCCGCCAAATGGTGGCCCGGCAGATACCAACGTCACTAAAGTGGTGGAAGATCGTGCCAACGCACTGCTGGCCGATGGCCTGAAAGGCGTGAAGCGTATCTCCCTCGACGAAGCGATGGCATCCGGTCATGTGAAAGAGCAGGATCTGGTGCAGCCGTTCGTGGAAGGGCTGGCCGATATCGTTGATATGGCGGCGATTCAGAAAGCGGGCCTGACGCTTGGCGTTGATCCGCTGGGCGGTTCCGGTATCGAATACTGGAAGCGTATTGGCGAGTATTACAACCTCAACCTGACTATCGTTAACGATCAGGTCGATCAAACCTTCCGCTTTATGCACCTTGATAAAGACGGCGCGATCCGTATGGACTGCTCCTCTGAGTGTGCGATGGCGGGCCTGCTGGCACTGCGTGATAAGTTCGATCTGGCGTTTGCTAACGACCCGGATTATGACCGTCACGGTATCGTCACTCCGGCAGGTTTGATGAATCCGAACCACTACCTGGCGGTAGCGATCAATTACCTGTTCCAGCATCGTCCGCAGTGGGGCAAAGATGTTGCCGTTGGGAAAACGCTGGTTTCATCTGCGATGATCGACCGTGTGGTCAACGACTTGGGCCGTAAACTGGTAGAAGTCCCGGTAGGTTTCAAATGGTTTGTTGATGGTCTGTTCGACGGCAGCTTCGGCTTTGGCGGCGAAGAGAGCGCAGGGGCTTCCTTCCTGCGTTTCGACGGCACGCCGTGGTCCACCGACAAAGACGGCATCATCATGTGTCTGCTGGCGGCGGAAATCACCGCTGTCACCGGTAAGAACCCGCAGGAACACTACAACGAACTGGCAAAACGCTTTGGTGCGCCGAGCTACAACCGTTTGCAGGCAGCTGCGACTTCCGCACAAAAAGCGGCGCTGTCTAAGCTGTCTCCGGAAATGGTGAGCGCCAGCACCCTGGCAGGTGACCCTATCACCGCGCGCCTGACTGCTGCTCCGGGCAACGGTGCTTCTATTGGCGGTCTGAAAGTGATGACTGACAACGGCTGGTTCGCCGCGCGTCCGTCAGGCACGGAAGACGCATATAAGATCTACTGCGAAAGCTTCCTCGGTGAAGAACATCGCAAGCAGATTGAGAAAGAAGCGGTTGAGATTGTTAGCGAAGTTCTGAAAAACGCGTAAACACATTAAATAAAAAAAGGGCGGTCGCAAGATCGCCCTTTTTTACTTTGCTTTTTTAACCGTGTTTATTTTTCAGTTCAAAGCGTGGTGATACCAGACCATACAGTGTCCAACCAAGGAAGGTCACGATGGAACCGTACAGCATGGCTTCTTCCCCGGATGAGTACAGCGCATAAAAGCTGTACATCGCGCCAACAAAAGCAACAAAGTTTGCAACTTTCGCTTTTGAGGGGGGCACATTAGCGACCTTCTGAATAATGACTAATGCCGCCATTGACAGAATATACGGAATGATATTGGTCACCACGGCCAGGTTAACCAGCACGTTGAACTGACTGTTTAGCGACGGGCTAATCGTCATCAGCGCCAACCCGCTCTGGATAATCACAATGGTCAACATTCCCTGCACCGGTGCATCCACTTTGGTTACACGGGAGAAAATTTTAGGGAAGTAGCCTTCATCAGATGAAGATTTAAACACCTGGGCAATGGTGAACTGCCAGCCAAGCAGCGAACCGCAGCAGGACATCACCATCAGCGCCATAATGACTTTACCCACTTCCGGCGTGAACATCTGCGCGAAGGCCAGACCAAATGGTGCCGTTGAATTTGCCAGCTCCATATTTGGCACAATCCCGGCAATCACGTTGGTGGAGACGATATAAATCACCGCCGCACCTAACGTACCGCCGAGTACCGCGATTGGCACATTACGTTCCGGGTTTTCCACTACATCAGTATTTGCACACGCAGACTCCAGACCAAGAAAAGCCCACAGCGTCATAGCGATGGAAGAACCTACCGCACTGAAGAACGGTGCATGATGCGGATTCCAGGAATCAACGTACAGCGTCGGGCTAAACCAGAACCAGCCAATAATGCACAGACCGACGACCGGAATAATGACTCCCCACACAGTAATGCTACTGATTTGCCCGGTAATGCGCGCACCACCAAAGTTAGCCACGGTACAAATCCACAGCACCCCGATGGTCGCAAGACCAATCTGCACTGGCGACAAACTCGCGCCGAGCAGTTCGGTGCCGTAACCAACCGCCGAAATAGCAATCGCGACGTTAGCAATCAGCAGTGAGACGCCGTAGGTATAGTTCGCCATAAAGTTACCGGATTTACCGAAAGCATACTCGGCATAACCGCCCATACCTCCTGATTTACGGCTGAACATACCGCATTTTGCGAATGCCCATGCCAGTGCCATTGAGCCTACGGCTGTCACCAGCCAGGAGATAATTGAGATTGTCCCAACTTCGGCAAGCTTTGTCGGCAGCATGATGATACCGGAGCCCATCATGTTGACCATCGTCAGTATGGTTAACTGAACGACGCCCATTTTGTTCGATTTAGCCTGACTCATAATTTTTCCCCTTTCAGCAGGGTGCTTTGCGCATCACGAGGCTTGATGACATAGCACCAAACTTGCTTACGACCATCATGTTCTTCGATATAGACACCCTGCAGCTCCGGTGCAAAACCTGGCAGCAGGTTGATCCCTTCTTCCAGAGCGCTGAAGTAACGCAGAACAGCACCACCCCAGATTTCACCCGGAACAACACACAGCACACCCGGAGGATAAGGAAGCGCACCTTCGGCAGCGATACGGCCTTCAGCATCCGGCAGACGAACCAGTTCCACTTCACCGCGTAAATAGGCGTAGTTGGCTTCTTGCGGATTCATGCTGACGCGTGGGAAGTGCTCCTTACGGAACATCTCTTTTTGCAGTTGTTTCACGTTGTGGCGGGCATACAAATCATGCATTTCCTGACACAACTGACGCAGGGTATAACCGGCGTAGCGCTCTTCATGCTGTTTGTAGATGGAAGGTAGCACTTCTGCTAATGGCGCGTCGGACTCAAGCAGTTTTTCGAAGCGTACCAGCAGGGCAACAAGTTGCTGAAGTTTGGCCATATCTTCTGCCGGAGTCAGCAGGAAGAGGATGGAGTTAAGATCGCATTTTTCCGGCACTACGCCATTTTCGCGCAGGAAGTTAGCAAGAATCGTCGCGGGTACACCGAACGCTTCATATTCGCCGTTACGTGCATCAATACCTGGGGTTGTCAGCAACAGTTTGCATGGATCGACAAAGTATTGATTCTCTGCATAGCCTTCAAAAGAATGCCAGTGTTCCCCTGGTACAAACTGGAAGAAGCGCAGATCAACCGCAATTTGCGCTGTTTCATACGACTGCCAGGGTTTACCATCCACCAGTTCAGGTATGAACGGACGAATATGCTGACAGTTATCGAGGATCAGTTTGCGGGCATTAATGCCATTTACCACACAATCCATCCACATATTACGACCGCTGACACCTTCATGCATTTTGGCGTTGATATCCAGTGCGGCAAACAGCGGATAGAACGGGCTGGTGGAGGCATGCATCATAAAGGCGTTGTTCATGCGTTTGTGCGGTACATAACGCTGTTGCCCTTTGATGTGGCTGTCTTTTTTATGGATTTGTGAAGTTTGAGAAAAACCAGCCTGCTGTTTATGTACGGATTGCGTAACCAGAATACCCGGATCGTTCTCATTAAGATCCAGCAACAGCGGCGAACAGTCAGCCATCATCGGAATAAACTGTTCATAGCCGACCCATGCGGAATCAAACAGGATGTAGTCACACAGATGACCAATTTTATCCACCACCTGGCGGGCGTTATAAATCGTACCGTCGTAGGTGCCTAGCTGAATCACAGCGAGGCGGAACGGACGCGCCTCTTTTGCCCGTTGCGGTGCAACTTCTGTAATCAGTTCACGCAGATAACTTTCTTCGAAGCAGTGCGCATCAATACCACCGATAAAACCATACGGGTTACGTGCTGTTTCCAGATAAACCGGTGTTGCACCAGCCTGTAGCAAGGCCCCGTGGTGGTTAGACTTATGGTTATTGCGGTCAAATAGCACCAGATCACCCGGTGTCAGCAGGGCGTTTAAAACCACTTTGTTAGAAGATGAAGTGCCATTTAAAACGAAGTAGGTTTTATCGGCATTAAACACTTTTGCTGCATGTTGCTGTGCAATGCATGGCGCGCCTTCGTGAATCAGCAGATCGCCCATCGCGACGTCGGCGTTGCACAAGTCGGCACGGAACAGCGCCTCACCAAAGTATTCCACAAACTGATTCCCCGCCGGATGGCGACGGAAAAATTCGCCGCCCTGATGACCGGGGCAGTCAAATGCGCTGTTGCCCTGATTGACATAATCGACCAGTGCGCGAAAGAAAGGTGGGCGCAGTTGAGTTTCATAATGGCTGGCAGCGGTTTCTAACTGACGACCATAAAATTCTTTGCGTGCTTCTCCATGTTCGAAGACACCAGAAATACGTGAAAGATATTCTGCTGGTATACGTTCTTCATTTTCCGTTGCAATAAAAACAGGAATGTCATAGCCAGTAGCGTCTATTTCATCGAGTTTTCCACGTTCAACATCACTGACTGATAAAATAATGGCGGCAACGTCAATATAATTACTTTCGTCTATATTCACGCATGCACGATGAGTGGAAAAACAATCCGGGCAAGAACGACTAACGGCAATTTTTAATTCTGACATTTTGTTCATCTCTTTATTTCAGGTAATAGCAGGTCCTCAATTTCTCAAAGGAGAAATCGATCACGCCGGAAAAAAGCAAAGCTCCACCGCTGATAAATAAATCAGTAGTTTGCTTTTTGCAGATGCAATAACCCAGACCAGCCCGGTAACTGGCTATACTCGTCATACTTCAAGTTGCATGTGCTGCGTCTGCGTTCGCTCACCCCAGTCACTTACTCATGTAAGCTCCTGGGGATTCACTCGCTTGTCGCCTTCCTGCAACTCGAATTATTTAGAGTATATACTCGTCATACTTCAAGTTGCATATGCTGCGACTCGAATTATGTAGAGTTTAAAAGGGTTAGCAGTATATGAGCACCGAGGGATACAGGTATTAACCTGTAATGCTTAAAGTCAGGGAGACCTGTACGCTGGGGTGCCCTTTAGTCAGAAGACTAGCGGGCATTAAAGAAATGAAAGTCAAAACTATTACGATGGGCAAACTTCATGATATGGGTTGTCCGCCTTATATGAGGCATTAAGCGGTTATTATTTTCCATTTACCTTTACCTCTTGCTGTGTCAGTTGAAGGTAGAGTTATTCTATCCATGAAATGGCTATAATCTGTGAAGAAGATCAACAAAAAACGATCATACCCCAGATAATAAATCATTAATTATGAATAGCGCCATACTAGATGCTGTTTTGTTACTTAAATGTTGTAATTTCGTGTTTTATATTTGCGTTAAGAAATTAAACCTGCCAAATAATAATATTTGGCGCAGGTTTAATAATAAATTAATCACTATTTAGGCGAATTTATTGAATAAAAATTCAAAGCATAAACCGATAACCAATCCCAGTTTCAGTAATAAAATGGCGAGGCCGGGCCGGGTCTTGCTCCAGTTTTTGTCGCAGATGCCCCATATAAATACGCAAATAATGACTGTGTTCGACCGCGTTTGGCCCCCACACCTGGTTAAGGAGTTGGCGCTGGGTGAGCACTTTCCCGGCATTATTCAGCAGCACCGCCAGCAGGCGGAATTCAATCGGCGTGAGATGCACCTCTTCCTCACCCCGGTGAATCACGCGGGCGGCTAAATCGACGGTAACATCGGAGAATTTCACCAGCGGATCGGGCGCGGTGGTGACAGAGTGGCGGCGTAATGCGACGCGCAGACGGGCCTGCAATTCGCCAATGCCAAACGGCTTACTCAGATAATCATCCGCTCCGGCATCCAGCGCGGCGATTTTGTCGCTCTCTTCGCTGCGTGCGGAAAGCACAATCACCGGCACCGCGCTCCACTGGCGCAGGTCGCGGATAAACTCAATCCCATCACCATCGGGCAGGCCGAGATCGAGAATAATCAAATCTGGCTTACGGGTTGCCGCTTCCAGCAAGCCGCGTTGCAGCGTTTCGGCCTCAAAGACGCGCATCCCGTCGCCCTCCAGCGCCGTGCGCAGAAAGCGACGAATAGCCTGTTCATCTTCAACAATCAGAACGTTTGTCACATATCCTCATGAAATTCTTCAAGTTCAGGAGCGGTTTGCTGGGGAAGTGTAACACGAAAACAGGCACCACCTTCCGGTCGGTTGAACGCGGTAATGGTGCCGCCGTGTACATCCACAATCGCCCGACAAATTGCCAGTCCAAGCCCTACCCCCGGTACTGCCGACTCTTTATTCCCGCGAGCAAACTTATCAAATATCGTCTGCTCCTGGCCTGGCGGAAGACCGGGGCCGTTATCCCAGACATCCAGTTGTAGATTTTCGCCCTCAACGTGGGCATCGATACCAATTTCGGCCTGCGCACCCGCATATTTCACTGCGTTCTCCAGCAAATTAATCAGCACCCGTTCAAAGAGTGGCCCGTCAACGTGGATTAAGGTCAGCGGTTCTGGCAGAGAAAGATTGATGGGCGACGATAAACCCGGTTCCAGCATTTGCAGCGCGCTGCCGACTACTTCTTCCAGCGTTAACCACTCTTTCTTCAAATTAAAGCCGCCGGACTGAATTCGCGCCATATCCAGTAGATTATTCACCAGTCGGGTAGTGTTCAGCACATGCTGACGAATCTCGCTGGCCTGGCGGGCGTGGGGTGATCCTTCGCTTGCCAGATCGAGCGTTAAGATTTCTGCCTGACCAAACAGCACCGTAAGCGGAGTGCGTAAATCATGCGAAAGCGCCGCCAGCAGGGCGTTGCGGATCTGTTCACGTTCGCTTGCCATCCGCGCCTGTTCTTCGCTGGCGGTCAGCGTCAGCCGCTCAAGCGCATTGGCGACTAACAGCGTAAACGTCTCCAGCAGGCGCTGCTGTTCCGGGATCATCAACTGACGCAGATTCCCCGGTTCCACCACCACCAGCCCGTAGGTTTTCTCACCGCTTTTTAACGGCAAAATCTGGTACGGCACGCCGGGTAACGTGTCGGTGCCCGCACCCGCAGGCAGGCCTTTATCAAAACTCCACTGCGCGATGGCATCGTCCCACGGCGTCATTCCTTGCGGATGTGTTAACGGCTGCAATTTACCGTTGTCATCGGGCAACAACACCTGACTGCGGGCATGAAACGTGGAGGCAATAAATTGTTCGCTGGTGGCGGCGATGTCCTGCGGACTGCGGCCCACAGCCAGAGCTTTCGACATTTCATATAAGTGCCGTGTGCGTTGTTCGCGGTAACGGGCTACCCGCGCCTGATAACGCACGCCAGCAGTAAGGTTCCCGATCACCAGCCCGACGGTTAACATCACCGCGAAGGTCAGCAGATATTGCACATCAGAGACGGCGAGCGTGCCGCGTGGGGCGATAAAAAAGAGATCGAAACTCACCACATTAATGACGGTAGCAACCACCGAAGGCCAGCGTCCATAAAATAGCGCCACCACCACCACGCCAAGTAGATACAGCATCACCAGGTTGGCGGCATCAAACGCCATCAGCCACTGCATGGCAATTAAGGTGATAACGGCGCATAACGCGGCGGCAACCACGCATCCCTGAATCTGTACCCGCCACTTGTCTTTAAAAGAGCGGCTATCCGGCGCGTTGTTAATCGTGCGGGCGGGTGGTTCATCAAGCGCGACCAGCACCTGATCGAGATCGGGGGCGATGCGCGCCAGTCGGTCAGCAAACGTTTCCCGACGCCACCAGCGGCGCGAGGCTGGGCGACCGAGAATAATCTTGCCGAGATTATGTTCACGGGCATAACGCACTACCGCTTTCTCTTCCGCTGGATCAGAAAGTGTTGCCGTCTCCGCGCCCAGCTCCTGCGCCAGACGTAAGGCGCTGAGAATTGCCCGACGTTTTTTCTCCGGTAAGCGATGCAGGGCAGGGGTTTCAACATACACCGCGTGCCAGACGCTACCCAGCCGCGCCGCCAGCCGCGCCGCCGCGCGGACCAGTTTCTCACTGCCGGTGTTATGCCCGATGCATAAAAGGATCGCGTCGCGCGTGTGCCAGACTTTCTCTTCGCCAGGATGCCCCCGCCAGGCGCGCATTTGCTCATCAACGCGATCGGCAGTACGGCGCAGTGCCAGTTCGCGCAGGGCGATCAGATTGCCTTTGCGGAAAAAATGTTCAATGGCGCGCTCCGCCTGCCCGGCAATATAGACTTTGCCTTCTTTCAGCCGCTGGCGCAGATCGTCCGGGGGCAAGTCCACCAGCACCACGTCGTCGGCGGCATCGAAAAAAGGATCGGGCACGGTTTCCCGTACCTGAATTCCGGTGACGCCGCTGACCACATCATTCAGACTTTCCAGATGCTGAACGTTGACGGTTGTGAAAACATCAATGCCAGCTTCTAGCAGTTCTTCGATATCCTGCCAGCGTTTAGGATGACGAGAACCTGGCGCATTACTGTGCGCCAGTTCGTCCATTAAGATCAGCGCCGGACGGCGGGCGAGGGCGGCATCGAGATCAAACTCGCTGATGTGCCGCCCACGGTACGCCAGGCGTTTTGGCGGCAGAACAGCCAGCCCTTCCAGCATGGCGGCGGTATCTTTCCGCCCGTGGGTTTCTACCACGCCAACCACAATATCCAGCCCTTGCGCCCGCAGTCGCTGGGCTTCTGCCAGCATCGCCCAGGTCTTCCCGACGCCTGCGCAGGCACCGAAGAAAACTTTCAGCTTCCCCCGATGCGGCGCGGCAGTTTGTTCCAGCAGACGATCGGGGTCGGGACGTAAGGGTTCGTTATTCATCAAGTTTATCCAGCGCCAGATTGAGTTCGACAATGTTGACGACCGGCTGGCCGATATATTTCACCAGTGGTTGTTGGCTGTATTTTGCGATCAGTTGCGTGAGCTGTTCAACGCTGAGATTACGCGCTTTCGCTACGCGTGGGATCTGCCAGGCAGCCGCTTGCGGGGTGATGTTATTGTCCAGCCCGCTTGCCGACGCCGTCACCAGTTCAACCGGAACGTTCGCGCTGGCATCCGGGTTAGTGGCCCGTAATGCAGCAACGCGTGCGGCTATTAGTTTATCCAGCTCAGGGTTACTGACCGCCAGGTTGCTCCCGCCAGAAGCCTGTGGATTATAGGGCATTTCTGCCGTTGCCGACGGGCGACCATGAAAATAGCCGTTGCCGGTAAAATTCTGCCCGATTAATGCCGAACCGCGCACCGTATCACCTTCACGAATCAACGAACCATTGGCCTGCCAGGGAAACCACCATTGCCCCAGCACGGTGGTCAGCAGCGGGTAAACGCCGCCAGTAATCAATAACAGAAAGATAAATGTCGATAATGCCGGACGTAATCCACTCATGGTAAACCTCACACCAGACCGCAAACGGTCAGCAGTAAATCAATGACTTTGATACCAATAAACGGCACCAGCAGCCCACCCAGACCGTAAATCCATAAGTTACGGCGCAACATGGCAGAAGCGGTAAGCGGTTTATAACTCACACCTTTTAACGCCAGAGGAATCAAAAAGACGATAATCAAGGCGTTGAAAATGACCGCACTGAGAATGGCGGAGTCGGGCGAATGAAGGCGCATGATGTTCAGCGCATTTAACTGCGGATACGTTGCCGCGAACGCCGCCGGAATAATGGCGAAGTATTTCGCCACATCGTTGGCAATGCTGAAGGTGGTCAGCGAGCCACGGGTCATCAGCATCTGTTTGCCAATGTGCACCACCTCGATCAACTTGGTCGGGTTAGAGTCGAGATCGACCATATTGCCCGCCTCTTTCGCCGCCTGGGTGCCAGAGTTCATCGCCACCGCGACATCTGCCTGCGCCAGCGCCGGAGCATCGTTGGTGCCGTCGCCGGTCATCGCTACCAAACGACCTTCCGCCTGATACTGACGAATCAATGCCAGCTTGGCCTCCGGTGTCGCTTCGGCGAGGAAATCATCGACGCCCGCTTCTGCAGCTATCGCAGCGGCAGTCAGACGGTTATCGCCGGTAATCATCACCGTTTTAATGCCCATTTGGCGCAGTTGCGCGAAGCGTTCTTTAATGCCGCCTTTAATGATATCTTTCAGCGCAATAACGCCCAGCACACGAGAACCTTCCACCACCACCAGCGGCGTGGCTCCCTGACGCGCAACCTGATCGACTTTTTGATCAACATCGGCAGGGAAGTGACCACCGTTAGCCTCAACATGGCGGCGAATGGCATCGACAGAACCTTTACGGATCATGCGGTTGTCGATGTTGATCCCGCTCATCCGGCTTTGCGCAGTAAACGGTACAAAGGTGGCATGGAGCGACTGCACATCGCGTTCGCGCAGGTTAAAACGTTGCTTGGCGAGGATCACAATACTGCGGCCTTCCGGCGTTTCATCAGCCAGCGAAGCCAGTTGTGCGGCGTCAGCCAGCATTTTTTCATCCACGCCCTGCGCAGGGATAAACTCCGATGCCTGACGGTTACCGAGTGTGATGGTGCCGGTTTTATCCAGCAGCAGAACGTCAACGTCACCTGCCGCTTCAACTGCACGTCCGCTGGTGGCAATCACATTCGCGCCCAGCATCCGACTCATCCCGGCGACGCCGATCGCTGACAACAGGCCGCCAATAGTGGTTGGGATCAGACAGACCAGCAGCGCCACCAGTACCGTTACACTGACTGCATTACCACCCCACGCAGAAAACGGCCACAGCGTGGCGGTTGCCAGTAAAAAGACGATAGTCAGGGCAATCAGCAGGATGGTCAGGGCAATCTCGTTCGGCGTTTTACGTCGCTGTGCGCCTTCCACCATCGCGATCATCCGATCCAGAAATGTCTCGCCGGGGTTAACGCTACACTCAATCACCAGCCAGTCAGAAAGAATACGCGTGCCGCCGGTGACGGAGGCAAAATCGCCGCCGGATTCACGGATAACCGGTGCCGATTCCCCGGTGATGGCGCTTTCATCGACCGATGCACCCCCTTCAATAACTTCACCATCGCAGGGGATAATATCGCCAGCTTCTACTAGCACGATGTCACCTTTGCGCAGTTGATCGGCGGGAACTTTGTCCGCCGCAGCGCCATATTTCGGTTCGCGCAGCTTGCGGGCAAAGGCAGTTTTTTTCACCCCTTTCAGACTGTTGGCCTGCGCTTTACTGCGGCCTTCTGCCAGCGCCTCGGCGAAATTAGCGAACAGTACGGTGATCCACAGCCAACCGCTAATGGCTGCGCTAAACAGCGCAATGCCGGGCATCGCACCGCTTGCCATCGCGATGCTAATACAGGTGGTCAGCAGACTGCCGATCCAGACGATAAACATCACCGGATTGCGCCATTGCGCCTGCGGGTTTAATTTTTTCACCGCTTCTTTCAGCGCCTGAACGACAAGTGTTGGTTCGAATAGCGCCAGTTGTTTACGACTCATATTCAGTGCTCACTCAATATCATCAGGAGAGATATTCCGCCACCGGACCAAGCGCCAGGGCAGGGATAAAGGTCAGTGCGCCAACCAGCAACACGGTGCCGATTAACAGGCCAACAAACAGCGGGCCGTGCGTTGGCAGCGTGCCGGAGCTGGCGGGTTGGCTCTTTTTACTCACCAGCGAACCGGCAATTGCCATCACCGGGATAATCACCCCGAAGCGACCGACAAACATGCAGAACGCCAGTAAACAGTTCCAGAACGGAGAGTTGGCGCTTAATCCGGCAAAGGCGCTGCCGTTGTTGTTAGCGGCGGATGACACGGCGTACAGCACTTCGCTAAAACCATGCGGGCCAGGGTTGAGCATGGCGCTACGTCCGGCGTCGGTCATCATTGCCAGCGCCGCGCCCATCAGCACCAGCGTCGGGGTGACCAGAATCGCCAGTGCAGTCAGTTTCATCTCACGTACGTCGATTTTTTTACCCAGATATTCCGGTGTACGACCAATCATCAGCCCGGCAATAAACACCGCCAGCAGGACAAACAGCATCATGCCGTAAAGACCAGAACCGACACCGCCGAATACCACTTCACCAATTTGCATCAGCCACATCGGCACCATGCCACCGAGAGCGGTAAACGAATCATGCATCGCAATCACCGCGCCACAGGACGCCGCCGTAGTCACGACCGCAAACAGGCTACTGACCAGCACGCCGAAACGGCTCTCTTTACCTTCCATATTGATGCTGCTGTCCGCACCCAGCGCCAGCAGATGAGGATTACCCTGAACTTCTGCCCACATCACCACGCCTACGCAGATGACAAAAATCACTGACATCGCCCACAGCAACATGCGCCCCTGGCGGCGATCGCCCGTCACTTCACCAAAGGCAAAGCACAGCGCTGTTGGGATCAAGAAGATCGCCAGCATCTGCACGAAGTTGGTCAGTGCGGTTGGGTTTTCAAACGGATGCGACGAGTTGGCATTAAAGAAACCACCGCCGTTAGTGCCGAGCATCTTGATCGCTTCCTGAGAAGCCACCGGACCCATTGGTAACAGCTGTTGCGCTCCTTCAACGGTATTCACCGCCTGATAAGGCTGAAAGTTTTGCAGTGCACCTTGTTGAATAAAAAACAGTGCGATCAACAACGCCACAGGGACTAGCACCCATAACGTGATGCGTAGCAGATCGACCCAGGCATTCCCGAGTGTGCTCATGCTCTGGCGGGTAAATGCACGGATGAAGGCAAAAATCACCGCAATCCCGCTGGCGGCAGAAAGAAAGTTTTGCACCGTTAAGCCCGCCATCTGGCTGAAATAGCTCAACGTGGTTTCACCGCTATAAGATTGCCAGTTGGTATTCGTGACAAAGCTGACGGCGGTATTCAGCGCCAGATCCCACGACAGCCCCGGCAACTGCTGTGGATTAAGCGGCAGATAGTGCTGACCGAGCAACATAAAAAACAGCACCGCAAGCCCCAGCATGTTCAGGCCGAGAATGGCTGAGAGATACTGCTTCCAGTTCATCTCATGGTTAGAGACGCCAGGTAAACGAAAGAGTATACGTTCAACGCCCGCTGTACCGGGAAGAGGAATATCATTAATCAACCGTGCCAGCCCGCTACCTAAGGGACGCGCCAGCACCATCAGCACCAGTAAAAACGTGGCGATCAATAAGAACCCTTGCGCAGCCATCAGAACGCCTCCGCATTGATCAGGGCATAAACCAGATAACCCAGTAATAAAAACACCAGCAACACGCCGGCTATCACGCCTGCACTCACAGTGCACCTCCAGTGGCCTAAAAGTGATACCGGAAGGGTAGAATTTTGGCTGCAAAGATTTCGCAAAAATCTGCGGACGGGGTGTAAAAAAAGTATAAAAATGGCAAAAGCCATGATTTAACTAATGTTTAGTATTAATTTAACTTTTGTGTAACTTAATTACAGGGTCAATGTAAATAAACCATCAATAAGCAAAAATAAGTGGTCGGATGAGTAGTAAAATTACACAAAAGGCGGTACTATTTTCATCAGATAAACAAATTCATTTTTCCGGTGCTATTCACCGGGTAGATACAAAAGGGGGAGAAAAGTATGGAACTCTACAGAGAATATCCTGCATGGCTTATCTTTTTACGCCGTACTTATGCGGTTGCAGCGGGCGTTCTGGCGCTGCCTTTCATGCTTTTCTGGAAAGACCGCGCCCGCTTTTACAGCTACCTGCACCGCGTCTGGTCGAAAACCAGCGACAAACCGGTGTGGATGGATCAGGCCGAAAAGGCAACCGGTGATTTTTACTGATTGCCTGCGCGCTTAAGCCAGCCTCGTATCAGGGGGCTGGTTTATGTGTTTTACATCAACGTCTTCCATGATAATTAACATGGAAGACGTTTACATCGTGTTATTCATTTCATCACTGTTTTAGCATCAAGTTTCGATAGTATCCTTTTAAAGGGCGGCTCAGGATGCGGTCGCCTCCATTGTTGCTCTAAGCAACTATGTCGTCAGAAATCTTCAGTTAGGTTGCATACTCCATTACACACTTTCCTGAAACCTCAGGGGAAGGTGAGAAAGCCCCTGTCACTTTTGCTCATTCCAGCATCTAAATAAATTCCGAATTTTGCTATTAACATCGCTACCGCAAGAAAAGCAGATAGTAAAGAGAGTAATATATACTTTATTGATATATTAAGAATAATTAATTGTTAACATATCTAATGCAATAAGATGTGTTGTTGTTAATAAAAAGCTTATAGATTTATAGTTAATAATTAAAACGCATCCGATATTTCAGCTTTTTCTATGCAAGATACAATTTTATAAGGTGTCCATTTTTATATGGAGGCGGTAGCGTGTCTGTTACTAGTGGTTTTATTTGCATGGTGAATATATTGGGATTGTTAAATGCATAACGATGTATCCGTTCTGGTCGTTGTAAACATTGCTAATTGCTTAATATTATTAGTGATTATGGCTGAAAAGATAAAATG
>NZ_JAYQWM010000048.1:0-31289 GCF_036662595.1 Escherichia sp. Lx600-2
TAGTCTAAAAACTAGTATTAAGACTATCACTTATTTAAGTGATATTGGTTGTCTGGAGATTCAGGGGGCCAGTCTATACCTCTACCGTTTTATCTGCAACGATTTCAGTCATAATCATTCGCCTCTTTAAATATATAAATTGTAATGAAACTCCTGTTTTACAACTATTAATGAATTTTACTTCATCTAATTCATAGTTAGCCGGGAGAGATGCGTCAATGTCTTTATTTATATTAATATGATAAATATCAAACAATGTTTAATGTCATTATGGCGAATGCTTCTATTCTATTTTTTAGCCGGGTGATATTTTTCATTTCTGCTGGATGAGCGTCGTCGCCAGAAGGCCGCGTGAGCACAGGATAAGAGAACGAAAAATCAGCAGTCTATGCAGCGACAAATATTGATAGCCTGAATCAGTATTGATCTGCTGGCAAGAACAGACTACTGTATATAAAAACAGTATAACTTCAGGCAGATTATTATGTTGTTTATCAAGCCTGCGGATCTCCGCGAAATTGTGACTTTTCCGCTATTTAGCGATCTTGTTCAGTGTGGCTTTCCTTCACCGGCCGCAGATTACGTTGAACAGCGCATCGATCTGAATCAACTGTTGATCCAGCATCCCAGCGCGACTTACTTCGTCAAAGCAAGTGGTGATTCTATGATTGATGGTGGAATTAGTGACGGTGATTTACTGATTGTCGATAGCGCTATTACCGCCAGCCATGGTGATATTGTCATCGCTGCTGTTGACGGCGAGTTTACGGTGAAAAAATTGCAACTACGCCCGACGGTACAGCTTATTCCCATGAACAGCGCGTACTCGCCCATTACCATCAGTAGTGAAGATACGCTGGATGTCTTTGGTGTGGTGATCCACGTCGTTAAGGCGATGCGCTGATGTTTGCCCTCTGTGATGTAAACGCGTTTTATGCCAGCTGTGAGACGGTGTTTCGCCCTGATTTATGGGGTAAACCGGTGGTTGTGCTATCGAATAATGACGGTTGCGTTATCGCCCGAAACGCTGAGGCAAAGGCGCTTGGCGTTAAAATGGGCGATCCCTGGTTCAAACAAAAAGATCTGTTTCGTCGCTGTGGCGTGGTTTGCTTTAGCAGCAATTATGAGCTTTACGCAGACATGAGCAATCGGGTGATGTCGACGCTGGAAGAACTATCGCCCCGCGTCGAGATTTACAGTATTGATGAGGCATTCTGCGATCTGATAGGTGTGCGTAATTGTCGCGATCTGACTGACTTTGGCAGAGAAATTCGCGCAACGGTGCTACAACGTACCCATCTTACTGTTGGTGTGGGGATCGCCCAGACCAAAACGCTGGCTAAGCTTGCCAATCATGCGGCAAAAAAATGGCAGCGGCAGACGGGTGGGGTGGTGGATTTATCAAATCTGGAACGCCAGCGTAAATTAATGTCTGCTCTCCCCGTGGATGACGTCTGGGGGATTGGACGGCGGATCAGCAAAAAACTGGACGCGATGGGGATCAAAACCGTTCTCGATTTGGCGGATACAGATATCCGGTTTATCCGTAAACATTTTAATGTCGTGCTCGAAAGAACGGTGCGTGAACTGCGCGGTGAACCCTGTTTGCAACTGGAAGAATTTGCACCGACAAAGCAGGAAATTATCTGTTCCCGCTCGTTTGGTGAACGCATCACGGATTATACGTCGATGCGGCAGGCCATTTGTAGTTACGCTGCCCGGGCGGCGGAAAAACTTCGCAGTGAGCATCAATATTGTCGGTTTATCTCCACATTTATTAAGACGTCACCATTTGCGCTCAATGAACCTTATTACGGCAATAGCGCGTCGGTAAAACTGCTGACGCCCACTCAGGACAGCAGGGATATCATTAACGCCGCTACGCGATCTCTGGATGCCATCTGGCAAGCGGGCCATCGCTACCAAAAAGCGGGCGTGATGCTGGGGGATTTCTTCAGTCAGGGAGTCGCGCAGCTCAATTTATTCGATGACAACGCACCGCGCCCCGGGAGTGAGCAATTGATGACGGTAATGGATACACTGAATGCTAAAGAGGGCAGAGGAACACTCTATTTTGCCGGGCAGGGGATCCAGCAACAATGGCAGATGAAGCGAGCCATGCTTTCACCACGTTATACAACGCGAAGTTCTGATTTACTGCGGGTCAAATAAATATAGCGGCAGGAAAAAAGCGCTCCCGCAGGAGCGCCGAATGGATTAGCGACCGAACAGATCACGTTTTTTCGCTTTAAACGGCTGGGAAATCACCACCAGCACTGCGACAATCAGGTAAGCGATAAAAATACCGAGCAGCCACTGCGGCATTTCCAGACCTAAAAAATCCCACTGACGCTCGGCGCAATCGCCAGAGGCGACAAACACTTGCGGCACCCATTTATCCAGCGGCAGCCATTCCGGGAAACGAACCATAAAATCACAGGTCGCAAACGGCGAAGGATAGAGCTGAAGCATGGTGTGCTCGTAAGTTAACTGCACACCGCGGAACGCACTATACAACCAGATAACCATCGCTACATAACGCAGTGGCGTTTTTGGAGCGATCGCGCCAATCAGCGCAGCACCCAGAACGCCGAATAACGCGCAGCGTTCATAAATACAGAGCACGCAAGGTTTCAGTAACATCACATGCTGGAACCACAGCGCCGTCAGTTCCAGTGCCAGAGCAGTAAACGCCATCAACAGCCACGCGCCCCGGCCTTGTGAACATTGGTTCAAAAATCGCAACATAATCATTTCCCTGCAATATGCATAGAGTGCGCAGTTTAAACCAATTCATTCGCTGCGCCACCAGGAGGCAGCAAAAATAGGACGCAATTGGACAATTATCGGGCGAAAAGGCAAACCGGGCATTTATATGCCCGGTAAGTTGTTATCAAAGCGTTGCTATCCAGCCCATTTGCATAAACCATTCGGTTACAGGGGCAAGCGTAAACTCGACGCAGAGCAGTCCGACGAGTGTCAGGACGAGGGTGTAAGGCAGGGCCATCCACACCATGCGGCCATAAGAGAGGCGAATCAATGGCGCGAGTGCAGAGGTCAGCAGGAACAGGAACGCAGCCTGACCGTTCGGCGTAGCGACAGAGGGCAGATTGGTACCGGTATTAATGGCGACCGCCAGCAGCTCGTATTGCTTCAACGTGATAGCGCCACTTTCCATTGCCGCTTTCGCTTCGTTGATATAAATCGTCCCCACGAAGACGTTATCCGAAATGGATGACAGCAGTCCGTTGAAAATATAGAACAACGACAGCTGAGCATGTTCCGATGCCTGCAACACAAACTGAATAATCGGCGAAAACAGTTGTTGGTCGATAATCACCGCGACTACCGAGAAAAACACCGTCAACAGTGCGGTGAATGGCAGAGATTCGGTGAAGGCTTTACCGATAGCATGTTCATCGGTGACACCGGTCAATGATGTTGCCAGAATAATGACTGACAAACCAATCAAGCCAACTTCCGCCAGATGCAACGCCAGCGCAGTCACCAGCCAGACGCCAATAATCGCCTGGACAATCAGACGGATTTTATCCTGACGGGTACGCTGGTGGCGGCTTTGATCGTCAAACTGTTGCAGCACTTCGCGGACTTTCTCCGGCAGCGTTTCACCGTAGCCAAACCAACGCAGCTTCTCTACCAGCAGGCAGGTTAACAGGCCACAAATCAGAACCGGAACGGTCACCGGCGACATGCGCAGGAAGAAATCGCCAAAATGCCAGCCAGCCGCTTTAGCGATGATCAGGTTCTGTGGTTCGCCCACCATGGTCATCACGCCGCCTAATGCGGTGCCGACACCGACATGCATCATCAGGCTACGCAGAAAGCCACGGAACTGTTCCAAAACTACTTTGTAATGCTTGTCGATATGACTATCGTCTTGCAGGTCGGTGTCTTCGGTACGGGAAGAGGCTACGCGATGATAAATACCATAAAAACCGACTGCAACGCTGATCACCACCGCCACGACGGTTAAGGCATCGAGGAACGCGGAGAGGAATGCTGCCGCCACGCAAAAAGAGAGCGACAGCAGCATTTTGGAGCGAATGCTTAACAGCAAACGGGTAAATATGAACAGCAACAGCTGTTTCATAAAATAGATACCCGCCACCATAAACATCAATAACAGCAAGACTTCAAGATTTGCCGCCACCTCTTCACGGACGTGTTCCGCGCTGGTCATGCCGATGAATACCGCTTCGATAGCCAACAGACCACCGGGGAGTAGCGGGTAGCATTTCAGGGCCATCGCCAGAGTGAAAATAAATTCCGCTACCAGCAACCAGCCAGCGACGAAAGGGCTGATGAGGAAAATTAACGGATTTACGATTAAGAAAATGATGAGGGCGAGTTTGTACCAGTCGGGGGACTGGCCCAAAAAATTGCGCCATAGCGCGCGGCCCCAGGAGATCTCCATGATGGTTTCCCTTACCTTACAAATAATCAATGATGTTTTTATGTTTAAACGCAAAGCTTAACGGTCAGGCAGGAGTGAGGCAAGTCTTGATAGTCAAGGGGAAAGAGATGCGGAAAATGAAGCCTTGATCCCTTTTTTCTTCTTTTTGTCTGCTATCAGCGTAGTTAGCCCTCTGGTATGATGAGTCCAACTTTGTTTTGCTGTGTTATGGAAATCTCACTATGGTCATTAAGGCGCAAAGCCCGGCGGGTTTCGCGGAAGAGTACATTATTGAAAGTATCTGGAATAACCGCTTCCCTCCCGGGACTATTTTGCCCGCAGAACGTGAACTTTCAGAATTAATTGGCGTAACGCGTACTACGTTACGTGAAGTGTTACAGCGTCTGGCACGAGATGGCTGGTTGACCATTCAACATGGCAAGCCGACGAAGGTGAATAATTTCTGGGAAACCTCTGGTTTAAATATCCTTGAAACACTGGCGCGACTGGATCACGAAAGTGTGCCGCAGCTTATTGATAATTTGCTGTCGGTGCGTACCAATATTTCAACTATTTTTATTCGCACCGCGTTTCGTCAGCATCCCGATAAAGCGCAGGAAGTGCTGGCTACCGCTAATGAAGTGGCCGATCACGCCGATGCCTTTGCCGAGCTGGATTACAACATATTCCGCGGCCTGGCGTTTGCTTCCGGCAACCCGATTTACGGTCTGATCCTTAACGGGATGAAGGGACTGTATACGCGCATTGGTCGTCACTATTTCGCCAATCCGGAAGCGCGCAGTCTGGCGCTGGGCTTCTACCACAAACTGTCGGCGTTGTGCAGTGAAGGCGCGCACGATCAGGTGTACGAAACAGTGCGTCGCTATGGGCATGAGAGTGGCGAGATTTGGCACCGGATGCAGAAAAATCTGCCGGGTGATTTAGCCATTCAGGGGCGATAATCCCTTCCGTTTAAAAAACAAACCCCTCAAACGAGGGGTTTTTGTTGTTTTTACAGATTTCCCATTCTCGGCGGGCAACGTTCCAGCAACTCGACGCTGCCGTCTTCGTTTTGCTGTTCCAGCATCACATCAAATCCCCACAGGCGATGCACATGCTTCAGTACTTCTTTGCGCCCCCGATCCAGCGGTGCGCGATTATGTGGAATGTAACGCAGCGTCAGCGAACGGTCGCCGCGCAAATCCACGTTCCAGATCTGAATATTCGGCTCCAGATTACTTAAGTTATATTGCGACGATAGCCGGTTACGGATCTCCCGATAACCTTCTTCATTATGAATAGCGGAAATCTCCAGATAATTATGCCGATCGTCATCCAGCACGGTGAAGAAGCGGAAATCACGCATCACTTTCGGCGACAGGAACTGGCTGATAAAACTCTCATCTTTGAAATCACGCATCGCGAAATGCAGCGTTTCCAGCCAGTCGGAACCGGCGATATCCGGGAACCAGTATTTGTCTTCTTCCGTTGGCGACTGACAAATCCGTTTAATATCCTGGAACATGGCGAACCCGAGGGCATACGGGTTGATGCCGCTGTACCACGGGCTGTTATAGGGCGGCTGGAAGACCACATTGGTGTGGCTGTGCAAAAACTCCAGCATAAAACGTTCCGTTACTTTCCCTTCATCATACAGATGGTTAAGGATGGTGTAGTGCCAGAAAGTCGCCCAGCCTTCGTTCATCACCTGAGTCTGTTTTTGCGGATAAAAATACTGGCTCACCTTACGCACAATACGCAGGATTTCACGCTGCCATGATTCCAGCAGTGGCGCATTTTTCTCCATAAAATAGAGCAGGTTTTCTTGTGGTTCGGACGGATAACGGCGCGCTTCAGCAACCGTTTTCTCTTCCTCGCGCTTCGGCAGGGTACGCCAGAGCATATTGACCTGACTTTGCAAATACTCTTCGCGACTTTTCTGCCGGGCTTTCTCTTCTTGCAGCGAGATTTTTTGCGGGCGTTTGTACCGGTCCACGCCGTAGTTCATCAGCGCGTGACACGAGTCCAGAAGCCGTTCTACTTCATCAACGCCATAACGTTCTTCGCACTCGGTAATATATTTACGGGCAAAAATCAGATAATCGACAATCGAACTGGCGTCGGTCCAGCTACGGAATAAGTAATTGTTTTTGAAGAAAGAGTTATGCCCATAGCAGGCATGAGCCATCACCAGCGCCTGCATGGTAATGGTGTTCTCTTCCATCAAGTAAGCGATACACGGGTTAGAGTTAATGACGATTTCATAGGCCAGTCCTTGCTGACCGTGCTTATACAGCCGTTCAGTCTCGATAAACTTTTTACCGAATGACCAGTGCGGATAGTTAATTGGCATGCCGACGCTGGAGTAGGCATCCATCATCTGTTCTGAGGTTATCACTTCAATCTGGTGCGGGTAGGTATCCAGCCGGTAGAGTTTCGCCACCCGGTCTATCTCTGCCAGATAAACATCCAGCAGGTCGAACGTCCAGTCGGGTCCATCGCTCAAACGTGTGGTGTCCTTATTCATAGAATCGATCGTCGCCATACGCGCACCTCATTGTTGTCGGCGCTCTCTGTGTGGAGCACCTCATTTCAAGCATAGAACACCTGTTAAAAACCGCGTCGCCGGAGAATTTTTTTCTTTGCGATTTCTTATTATCAGAGTGCCACTAATCCGCTTCTGAACGGAATTTTATGCTGGATAAAAAGGGCGTTCAGCAGGAGATACTAAAGACGCCATATTGCCGCAGAGTCAGGGAGATGTGAGCCAGCTCACCATAAAAAAGCAGTATGTTGAATAATATTTTCAACTGAGTTATCAAGATGTAATTAGATTATTATTCTTTTACTGTATCTACCGTTATCGGAGTGGCTATGCGAGTTGTCATACTGGGAAGTGGTGTGGTAGGCGTTGCCAGCGCCTGGTACTTAAATCAGGCAGGACATGAGGTCACCGTCATTGATCGGGAGCCGGGGGCCGCCCTGGAAACCAGTGCCGCGAATGCCGGGCAAATCTCCCCCGGATATGCTGCACCGTGGGCGGCACCAGGTGTGCCTTTAAAAGCGATCAAATGGATGTTCCAGCGCCATGCGCCGCTGGCGGTTCGTCTCGACGGTACGCAGTTCCAGTTGAAATGGATGTGGCAAATGTTACGTAACTGCGACACCAGCCACTACATGGAAAACAAAGGGCGGATGGTGCGTCTGGCGGAATACAGCCGTGATTGCCTGAAAGCATTGCGCGCCGAAACCAATATTCAGTATGAAGGGCGTCAGGGTGGGACGCTGCAACTGTTCCGTACCGAACAACAGTATGAAAATGCGACCCGCGATATCGCCGTGCTGGAAGATGCTGGCGTACCGTATCAACTGCTGGAATCAAGCCACCTGGCGGATGTGGAGCCCGCGCTGGCAGAAGTGGCGCACAAACTGACGGGCGGCCTGCAGTTACCCAATGATGAAACCGGAGACTGCCAGCTGTTTACCCAGAATCTGGCGCGGATGGCGGAGCAGACGGGGGTTAAATTCCGCTTTAATACGCCCGTTGACCAACTGCTTTGCGACGGCGAGCAAATCTACGGCGTGAAGTGTGGCGATGAAGTGATTAAGGCCGATGCGTATGTGATGGCGTTTGGTTCTTACTCGACGGCGATGCTCAAAGGCATTGTTGATATTCCGGTGTATCCGCTGAAAGGCTACTCGCTGACTATTCCAATTGCGCAGGAAGATGGTGCGCCGGTATCCACCATTCTTGATGAAACCTACAAAATCGCCATTACCCGTTTCGATAACCGCATTCGTGTTGGCGGAATGGCGGAAATTGTTGGCTTTAACACCGAGCTGTTGCAACCGCGTCGTGAAACGCTGGAGATGGTGGTTCGCGATCTCTATCCACGCGGCGGTCATGTCGAGCAGGCGACTTTCTGGACGGGTCTGCGCCCGATGACGCCAGATGGCACGCCGGTTGTCGGGCGTACACGCTTTAAAAATCTGTGGCTGAATACCGGTCACGGCACGCTCGGCTGGACGATGGCTTGCGGTTCCGGTCAGTTGTTAAGCGATCTGCTCTCTGGTCGCACGCCAGCGATCCCGTATGAAGATCTAAGCGTAGCGCGCTACAGCCGTGGATTTACGCCATCACGCCCGGGCCATTTACATGGCGCACACAGCTAAGGAAACGAGATGACCCGTCCGATACAGGCCAGCCTCGATCTGCAGGCATTAAAACAGAATCTGTCCATTGTCCGCCAGGCCGCGACGCACGCGCGCGTCTGGTCGGTGGTAAAAGCGAACGCTTACGGGCATGGTATTGAGCGTATATGGAGCGCGCTCGGGGCCACCGATGGCTTTGCATTGCTTAACCTGGAAGAGGCAATAACGTTACGTGAGCGCGGCTGGAAAGGACCGATCCTGATGCTGGAAGGATTTTTCCATGCTCAGGATCTGGAGATTTATGACCAGCACCGCCTGACCACCTGCGTACACAGCAACTGGCAGCTCAAAGCACTGCAAAATGCGCGGCTAAAAGCACCGTTGGATATTTATCTTAAAGTGAACAGTGGGATGAATCGGTTGGGCTTCCAGCCCGATCGCGTGCTTACCGTCTGGCAGCAGTTGCGGGCAATGGCGAATGTTGGCGAAATGACCCTGATGTCGCATTTTGCCGAGGCGGAACATCCTGATGGAATTTCCGGCGCGATGGCGCGTATTGAGCAGGCGGCGGAAGGGCTGGAGTGTCGGCGTTCGTTGTCCAATTCGGCGGCGACTCTGTGGCACCCGGAAGCGCATTTTGACTGGGTTCGGCCTGGCATTATTTTGTATGGCGCTTCGCCGTCCGGTCAGTGGCGTGATATCGCCAATACCGGATTACGTCCGGTGATGACGCTAAGCAGTGAGATTATTGGTGTCCAGACGCTAAAAGCGGGCGAGCGTGTGGGCTACGGCGGTCGCTATACTGCGCGCGATGAACAGCGAATCGGCATTGTCGCCGCAGGATACGCCGACGGTTATCCGCGCCATGCGCCTACCGGCACCCCTGTTTTAGTTGACGGCGTGCGCACCATGACAGTAGGGACAGTTTCGATGGATATGCTGGCGGTCGATTTAACGCCTTGCCCGCAGGCGGGTATTGGTACGCCGGTTGAGCTGTGGGGCAAGGAGATCAAAATTGATGATGTCGCCGCCGCTGCCGGAACGGTGGGCTATGAGTTGATGTGCGCGCTGGCGTTACGTGTCCCGGTTGTGACGGTGTAACTTGTTGTAAGCCGGATCGGAGGCAACGTCTTCTGGTTGCAAAAAAAATCATCCATCCGGCTGGTCAGCAACTGTAGTTGTTAATGTGACAGAGCCATTGCCCATGATAGTGCCCATTAAAATGATGGACACTATTTCCCCGGAACCTGAACTCACCGCACAGGCGTTCTACATAAAACGCTTACGTTTCATTGTTGACTCGAACTCGACTTCAGATAAATCACGCTTCACCCTTGATGCAGGTTCGGGTTCATGTTCAGATTGTTGATTAACAGGCTGCGAGTCCTGTTGTCTTTCCAGACTCAACAGGCCCAACTGCTGATTCAGGAGTTCCAGGTCCTCCTGTACCTTCACGCGCTCCAGGAGTTCCGGGTCATCCAGGAACTCCAGATCCATAAGGTCATCCAGGTCCTCCAGCTCCTCCAGTCCCTCCAGGTCAATCTGGCCTTCCTTGCGCAAAAAGTCTAAAAGGTCCTCCAGGCCCTGCTGGTTTTTCAGGCCCTCGACGGCTTTGAGCAGCGTCGGTAAATTGTCTTTGTCCCAAGGGTTACCATTACAGTCAAACACCTTCAGGCTCTGGGGCTGCGGCACCCGTACAGTTTTAAACTGATTTTCTCCACAGTAGTATATGATTAGTTTGGGCGGCAGCCGTGGTGAAGAGATCAAATCGTTACTAGAACAGTCGAATACCTTCAGGCGAGTCAAGTTCTCCAGCATCTCATCAGGTATTGAGTTAATATTGTTGCCAGCACAGGACAGTTTATACAGGTACTGGGGCATCGACGGCGGTAAAAATTGCAAGAAGTTTTCAGAACAGTTAATCTCTCTCAGGTTAGTCGACAGCTCAGGCAGCCAGATAATGTAGTTTTCATAGCACTTCAGTACCATCAGTTTCGGGGGCTGCACCTTCGGTAACAAGATCAAAAAGTTCTCCATACATTCAAGCACTCTCAGCCCCTTTGGCATTACCTCCGGTAAGGCGGTCAACACGTTTCTACTGCAGTTAAATTCAATCAGATGTGGAGGCAAATTTTCAGGGAGTGAAGTCAGTCCAAGGTTGCTAAGATCGAGCATACTCTGTCTTGTTATGAGACATTCCTTCATTCTGCGCAATGCTTCTGCCCGGTCTTCAATCTGGCTTGCTGACTGGTTTTCTTCCAGGATATCTTCCTTGATTTCTTTCAGTCTTTCTTTCAGGTCTTCTTGGGGAATTTCTGACTGTTTGTTTTGCCGGTTTTCTTCCAGGACGTCGTGCAGTTTTTTTTGCAGGTTTTCTTACAAACCTTCCCGCTCCATAGCCCATTGGCACCATTCGGCGACCATCATGAACTCGTTATGTTGCGGATTCAGGGGAGTCCCCAACGTGATGATGGTATTGTTGTCCACCTGTATGTTCACTTTGCCCGCGATACTGAGGTCAATGATCTGCCAGGGGGCATCACCCCAGCTGAATTTTTGCGGGCTGAGATACTTCATGTTCTGCAAAATTTGATTCTTGAGTTCCACCGACAGGAAGAGCCGCCTTGGCGGGCGTCGTACGCCTGTGTTAACGGAAGATGGGGGAATAGCGGGGGCGAATGGGCAGATGTCTTTAAAGCTAGCCATAATGCTACGTATCCTTGAAATAAATATCCTCTGGCAGCGCCGGAGACGTGAATGTGGTCACCGCAAAGGAGCCACAGGACGTCATTTGCGCTGATATAACTACTCATCGTTGACTTTTTCCCTGGTCAGAAATGCCGTGTCGGGTCTGGTACATGCTGTATTACGGCCCAGGTAGCTCTGACGTATTAAAGAAAATACGAGAGCGAACGACCCGGAAATAATCGTTATTAAGCAAAGGAATAACTATAAGAAATCGCTCATGCATCCGGTGCTATAGGCGGATGAAACGCGTATTGCGTGGGCTACGTCAGCGCGGCAGGTTGCGTGGGGGAATATGTTCAGGCGATGTCAGGCTGGGGCCCCTGATGGTTGACGGGGATACCGGTAATGCGGGGCTGGTTATTCTTCACCTGTTGCAGTCGGAAGAAGCCATTACGCTGACTTTCTTGAGCCGGTGTTTTGAGTTTATTGGCCAGAGCCTGCAATGGTTTGTCATCCATAATTTAACCTTCTTCTGATGTTGGAATGTGCATATCAAAATCAGGAAATGACAAGTTTATATACAGGCTCAGGCTGCGTTAAGCAAAGCATCGTAACCGGCGATAGATGCTTCATTAAATTTAAGATTCAGCTTCCTCTTCAGCCACTCGAACGCCAATCTTCAACACTTCATTATCTTCTTTCTCGGCCACCGTCCAGATCATTCCGGCAAACTCTACCTGGTCACCGACAACCGGTGCTGCGCCTAACAACTGCTGGACAATTTCACCCAGCGTTTGCTGTTTATCACGATATTCTCGCCCGTCTTCCAGGCCATATATCAGCGCCACATCTGCATATTTGGCGCTGGCTTCGAGAATGAAGTCACCAAAGAAGCGTTGATCCAGCGCGACCGGTGGCGACTGGCTGAACAGTTTACCGAGCGCCGGGAGATCGCGTTCCCGACCAATTACACACAATACATCGCCTTCGCGCAGTCGGGTGCTGCCGGTAGGATGAAGCAACTGGTTATCACGAAACAGGGCTGCAATACGCGTCTCTTTTGGCATATGCAAATCGCGCAGTGCCGCACCTACACACCATTTATCAGCACTCAATTGATAAACAAACTGCTCCCACGGATTTTCCGGATGAATATCCAGGCCAACGCGTGACACCGGACGTCCGACGGGCGGAACCACCACTTTGGCCTTTTTAGCCGCCCACGAGAGTGATGTTCCCTGCAAGAGCAGTGAAACCAGAACCACAAAGAAGGCGACATTAAAGAACAGACGTGCATTCTCCAGCCCCGCCATCATCGGGAACACGGCCAGAATAATCGGCACCGCGCCGCGTAATCCCACCCAGCTGATAAACACGCGCTCACGCAGATTAAAACCACGGAACGGTAGCAATCCGGCAAATACTGAAAGAGGACGGGCGAAGAAAATCATCCATGCGGACAAAATGAGCGCCGGAATGGCAATAGGCAGCAGATCGCTTGGGTTAACCAACAGCCCCAGCACCAGGAACATGGCGATTTGCGCCAGCCAGGCGAGGCCGTCGAAATTTTGCAGGATGCCGTAGCGGTTGCGAATCGGCCGATTACCCAGCAGAAAACCGCACAGATAAACAGCCAGAATACCGCTACCTTCCAGCGCCGTGGTTAAAGCAAAAATTAAAATACCGCCGCTTAATGCCAGCAATGGATATAAACCGGCGGGCAGGGCGATGCGATTAATCATTTGCAGCAGTAAATAACCACCGCCAAGACCGATGACAATCCCGAGGCCAAATTGCTGCAGAATATCGACCACGAACATCCAACTGACACTGCTTTCATGTTGCTGGATCATCGCAATCAGGGTAATCGTCAGAAAGACCGCCATTGGATCATTACTGCCGGATTCAATTTCCAGCGTCGAGCCAACACGTTCGTTAAGCCCCTTACCACCCAGCAGAGAAAAGACCGCTGCAGCATCGGTGGAGCCGACGATAGCGCCGATTAATAAGCCTTCAATCAAATCAAGATTAAACAGCCACGCCGCCATCATGCCGGTTAAACCAGAGGTGATAAGTACGCCCAGCGTCGCCAGCGACAGCGCCGGTCCTAACGCCACACGAAAGGAACTGGCCTGAGTGCGCATCCCGCCGTCGAGCAAAATAATCGCCAGCGCCAGGTTACTTACCATGTAGGCGAAGGGGTAATTATCAAACGGGATACCGCCGACGCCATCGACTCCCGCCAGCATGCCGATCGCCAGAAAAATAACCAAAATAGGAATGCCAAGACGGGAAGAAAATGAACTAAGTAATATACTGCTGGTGACAAGGATGGATCCTAAGATGAAAAGGCTAATTATTGTTGTGGCATCCAACGGTCGGTTACTCCTGATTACGCTGTCTCTTATATAAACCCTACCATATTAGCGGCAGAGACAGCGTTTTACTTAGCCCTGAAGCGTGATTTTTTTACATTTTAAGAACAGGATGACCGCTAATCGTCAACTGAGTGCCTTCCCGGGTGTTATTCAGCATGGCATGTGCGCCCAACGGCAGCGTAACCGTGCGTTGTTCATGACCAAAATCGAGGCCGGTAATGAGTGGAATCGACAGGCAGGAACGCAAAAACGCGTACACTGACTCCAGGTTGTAACCTGCGTCATAATCATTGGGCGTGCTGCCGCTAAAGCTACCGAGAATAATCGCCTTCTGACGTGGCAAAATTCCAGCATGATAGAGCTGCAACAGCATACGTTCGACGCGGAAAGGGTGCTCGTTAATATCTTCCAGCACCAGGATACCGTTCTCAATTTGTGGCATCCACGGTGTACCGATCAGTGAAATCAGCATCGCAAGATTGCCTCCCCACAACGTGCCTTCGGTCTGACATGTCGGGCCTTCCCCTTGCCATTCAATGGTGAAGGTTTCATTGCGTAACGCCAGCCAGAAATGGTGCTCGGTAAAGGTGTTCAGTTCATCCGCGCCAAAGTTTGCTACCAGCATGGGGCCGCTAAAGGTGATGACATTGCCTTGCGCCAGAAGACCGCACTGAATGGCGGTAAAATCGCTATGCCCGCATATGAGCAACGGGTCATATTGTTGGCGAGCCACCAGTGCCTGCCAGTCAATATCTGCCAGTAAACGACTGGCACCGTAACCGCCGCGTACAGCCAGCACGATGGTGTTGGGGGTGGTCAGTCTGGCAAGGGAATTGAGATCTTCCAGACGCTCCGTTTCCGTACCCGCAAAACGCTCACAACGACGGGCAATAACCTCGACGTTATTGACTTGATGCCCCGCGTCGGTAAGGCGCTGGATACCACGCAGCGCGGCGTGCTGTTTAATGCAGTAACCCGATGGGGCAATTAAGTGAAACAGAGACATGGCAATTCCTTGCTGACAACAGAAACGAAATGTATATCATGCCGCTTAGGTGTGCCGTTGTCACCTCAACGGCGATTCCAGGCTATAAGGATAGAAGAAGTGAAATTGAGATGGTTTGCCTTTTTGATTGTGTTATTAGCGGGTTGTTCATCAAAGCATGACTATACGAACCCGCCGTGGAACGCGAAAGTTCCGGTGCAACGTGCGATGCAGTGGATGCCAATAAGCCAGAAAGCCGGTGCAGCCTGGGGCGTCGATCCACAATTGATCACGGCGATTATCGCTATCGAATCGGGTGGTAATCCGAACGCGGTGAGTAAATCGAATGCCATTGGTTTGATGCAGTTAAAAGCTTCAACCTCCGGACGTGATGTTTATCGGCGTATGGGCTGGAGTGGTGAGCCGACGACCAGCGAGCTGAAAAATCCGGAGCGTAATATTTCTATGGGGGCGGCTTACCTGAATATTCTGGAAACCGGCCCGCTGGCAGGCATTGAAGATCCGAAGGTACTGCAATATGCGCTGGTGGTGTCATATGCTAACGGGGCAGGTGCGCTGCTACGGACTTTCTCGTCAGATCGGAAAAAGGCAATCAGCAAAATCAACGATCTGGATGCTGACGAGTTCCTCGATCACGTAGCGCGAAATCATCCTGCGCCGCAGGCTCCGCGCTATATCTACAAACTTGAGCAGGCACTGGACGCGATGTAAATCAGTCGCGTACTTTGTCCGCTTTCTCCCGGGCTTCCCGCTCGAGAGAGAAAATAATCCGCTGTAATTGCCGCTCCACCGTCGGGCTGACGTTAAGAAAACGGAAGCTCAGACGGGGAGTGGTGATGGTTTCATTCTTGCCATCAATCACTTTGCGCTCGCTGATGGAGATTAACTGGGCGTCAAAGTGAAAAACACCCCATTGCCCCATGTTGACTTCAATCTGAGCGAAGCGCATACCTTCGTGCAACCCGGCAGGCTTGGCTGTTTCCAGTAATGCGCCCATGCCGCCTAACGACAAATCATACAGGCGGAAACGTAACGTACTGTTATACGCCAGTTTGGTCTGGTAAAAATAAGGCGGATGGAGTGGGGCGGAGATGCGGAAATATCGGCGTCGTTGTACAAACCATAAGGTGGGAGGCGGTACGGTAATAAATGCCGGAAGCTGCAAGTATTCACTCTGTTGTAGTTGTTCAACAGTAAACTCGACTTTCGCACCCTGAGTTTCGGCGGTAATGGTAATGTGCTGTGCCTTTAGCACGGCGATGTTGTCTTCGGCTTGACTGCCGAAATCCAGCACCAGTTCATCTGGGGTTATTACCAGTATTTTGCTGATCAGCTGCCCGCCATTCCAGCTGATACGCAAAGGAATTGCGGCTTTGTGCAAATCGCGTAACACGCCCAGGACGGCTAACGGATTTTGTTTCAGGAACTGCTCATGGTAATGACTCACGCGGAAAAACTCCTGACTGACAAACTGTCTATGGTTTATCGGTCATAGTTAACAAAACTTAATACAAATGCGTGAATATTTTTTACAAGTTGTTCTTAAATCAGCCGACAAACGCCCAGCATCGATCCCGCCCTTGCCTATACTTAGAGCGTTGACGTAAGCATTTCTTGCGTCCGATTCATCGAAACGAGGGCCTGAACATGGGAATTATTGCCTGGATTATTTTTGGCCTGATAGCCGGCATTATCGCCAAGCTAATCATGCCGGGGCGTGATGGTGGTGGATTTTTCCTGACCTGTATTCTCGGGATAGTCGGTGCGGTGGTCGGCGGCTGGCTGGCGACCATGTTTGGCATTGGCGGCTCCATCAGCGGTTTTAATTTGCACAGCTTCCTGGTGGCGGTGGTGGGAGCTATTCTCGTTCTGGGCGTATTCCGCCTCCTGCGAAGAGAATAAGATTTTCATAAGGCGGATAGCGATACAGATGCCGCTATCCGCTTTCACATCAGAACGTATACTCGACACCTGCCCAGAAATTGCGGCCTTCTTCAATAAACCCTTCACTGTAGGCATATTGGGTATCAAACAGGTTATTGACCGACGCATTGACGCTGAAGCCATGACCTAAGGTGTAATCGGCTCGAATGTGGGTCACCGCAAAACCGGCGGCTTTTTGTGAACCGTCACTGTTGCTGTAGCTGGAGGAACGCGCCTCTTCCGACAGCGTTACGCTTAACGGCTCCCACGGTTTGAGAGTCATCCATGCGGTCATTGTCTGCGTTGGCAGATCGGTTATCTTGCCGATGTCTTTGCGTTTGGCGTCAGCGTGGATCAGGGCGTAGCTCAATCCTACATCCAGTATATTGCTGATTTTCCCCTTAATACCGGCATCCAGACCGCTGTAATCCACCGTGCCGCTGTTCTGATTTTGAATGGTATCGGCATCGATATTGTGCGAGAGGATGGCATCACTCACCCGGTTATAGTAAACGCTGACCTCAAATCCCCAGTCGCGCGTGAAGGCACCATTCCAGGTTAAATCCACCCCGCGAGCGCGTTCCGGCTTGAGCTGCGGGTTAACAATCGCTATCTGGTTATACGCAGGTTTGGACGTGGTATAGCGTTCTTTCAGCGTCGGAAAGCGTGTGCGGTCATAGTACGAAAGCGCCAGCGTGTCTTCATTGACAAAGTGGTATTTCCCCATCACCTGCCAGTTAAAAGCTGACTGATTGTTGTCGTCATAATGGGTGATGCTGCCATCTTTCTCGTGTTTTTTCGCTTCTACGCTATCGCGCCAGTCATAGCTGATTCCAGCCACAACATCGACATTATCGGCAGCAGCCCATTGATATTCACTGGCGAGCGACCAGGTACGATCTTCATAGCGATCGTAAGCGGCGTGCGGCGCACCTTTTTCCCGGTGTACGTCATCTTTCCAGTTAACGGCAAACGACAGCAGATCGTTTTCACGCACATCGGCTGCCAGTTGTAATCCGGCACCGTCGCTGTAATCGGAATAATGGCTGTAGCTGCCTTTTTTATTTTTCAAATCAGCCTGCGAGTTGTACATCATCAGCGTATTTTCAAAGGTGTCGCGATACAGCCGACTTTTCAGGGTAAAACGATCGTTTAGTTGGGTCGTTCCCTGATAATAAAAACTTTCTTTGTCATACTCTGGCCACTGCCAGTAGCGTGATTTTTGACCACTATTTCCGCTGTATGGCGGGTTATCTTTTTCACCATCCTGCTTAATGTAAGTCAGTGTGTATTCATCGTTTTCACGTGGTGTAAATCCGAGCTTCACAATGCCGCGTTTATCATCAGCCGATGAATTAATCATCTTGCCGTGTTTGCCTGCAATATCATTATTTACACCATGCGGCAGGCCGAGAAAATCCTGCTTTAGCTGACTACCGCTGACTTGCAAATACCCCAGTTCGCTGCTGGCGGCAAATGAAGCATGCATATCGTAGGCATTGTCCTGGCTACGGCTCCATCCCTGGCGATATCCCAGACTTGCTTCCAGAGGTTTTGTTGGCTTCTGGGTGGTGATATTAATGGCTCCGCCCATCTGATTAGGCCCCTGAAGCAGCGACGAATACCCTTTGGAAACTTCGACTGCCCCCAGATTGTTGGTCAGAATCCGCGCCAGATCGAGGTTGCCGTCATAGGGAACATAAATGGGCACACCGTCGAAATAGACCGGCACCTGCCGACTATCAAAGCCACGAACTTTTACCTGTTCTTCGTTGCGGCTGCCTGACTTTTGCAGCACCACGCCGGGGACGACACTTAATGCCTGAGCGACATTCTGTTTATCCAGGGCCTTCATGGTGGGTTGATCGAGAACGGTGGTCGTCGTCGATGATACCGGACTGGACCATACGGTCAGCGTGTCGCTCTCCTGAGCCGCTACGGCCTGCTGGGTAAAGGCAAGTGATAATGCTGTGCAGAGATAACGTTTTTTGAGTCTCATAGAATAAATTCCGTTTAACAAAGAATTAAATAGAGGCTGCGGGTTGCAGACTGACTTTAATGTCAGCCGGTGCCGCGTAATAAGGCGCGGAGGTAATAAAGAGGCGAATGCCGCAGTCGAGGTAATTTTTGAGTGTCGTCAGATTAATTCCGCCGGTCAGAGCCAGCGTGCAGTGGGGAGCCAGCGACGGCGCTATTTGCGCAATTTCAGTTGCCTGTTGCGGACTAAATTTGTCGAGCTGAAGTACGTCTGGTTGCGCGCGTAACGCGGCGATTGCCTCTTTCGGCGTGTCGGCTTCAACAACAATTTTCTTCTCGGGTGCGTGGCGACGTAACTGATCGATTGCGCCTGACCAGTCCTGATTGTCATGAAGAAAATGGCGGTGGTTGGCAAACAATAATATGGTTTCCGCACATCCGGCACGATGAATCAGTCCTCCGGCAGCCAGAATTGCCTGCGAGGCCAGTAAGCGGGTGCCCGGAATTGCTTTTCGGGTGCAGGCGATATTGCCATCAGGATAACGTTCACGAAGTAACGCCAGCATTTGATCGAGATAATCAGAAACACCGCAACTCCACTCCAGCACATTCTGGATTGCCTTCCATCCCTGATGAAGTGCTGCGGCATTACCCTGCGCACGGATTAGCCGCTGACCCGCGTTCGCTTGTGAACCGTCGCTGACCGCGTCATCAATAGTTAATCCCAGCGTAGTTAACATCTTACACGCGACAGAAACGCCGCTGACGCAGCCGCCCTGACGGAGAAAAAACTCTATATAGCCATGCTGGTGTCCAATATTTAATGCTCTCGTGGTCAGGTCACCGCCCTGGATATCTTCCAGAAGTAACGCGTCGATTTGTGCCTGAGAAAGGAAAATCATCGCAGTGCCTCCTGCGGTACGCTATCCCACCAGATGAGCGCCCAGTCGCGGCTGGCAGGGGCGAGGGCACGAGCATCTTGTTGTTGATACCAGCGATATAACCGCTCACGCTCATCGTCGTTAAGCGCGCCAAGACTCCAGCTGACGTTCTGCTCAAAACGTTCCCAGGTGCTGTTATCCTGTTGGCAATTTTGTCCACGGATAAAATCAACGTGGGCATAAATTCCCATCTGATACAGGACGTTGAGCGCAAAGATATAGTTGGGTAATTCGATCACTTCCCGACCAGCCGCCCGCTGAATGGCTGGAGAGACGAACGAGGTGCTGACCAGATGAGTCGTATAGACGCGAAGCCGTGCCTGATTATTCAGTTTGCTCATTGCCTGGCGCATATCAGCTACCAGAGTGGAGCGGGAAGCCACGGCAATATCGCAGCGTGGCAGGTCACTCCAGTCCTCTTCCCAGGCGCGCTGGATCCAGTGGACATTGTCTGCCTTGAGAGCGGCGGCGCGACGGGCGGCAACGTTCAGCATCCCCTGACTGTAATCAATGCCATAAATCGTCGTGAGTTTGTCAGCCAGCGCCAGCGATACGGTACCCGGTCCGCAGCCCATATCGAATAAGGTCTGAGCGCCTTGTAGGTCAATTTTTGAGATCAGTTGTTGCAGGTAGCTGTCCGTAGGCGAGGCGCAATTTTCCGCCATTTTTTCCGCCCGTTGATCCCAGTGATCCGGCGTTTTTTCTGTGCGGTGGGCCAGCTTGAGTTGCTGCAGATAAAGGTCTGCAAAATCAATATCATCAATGAGCATGATTTTTCCTTAGTGGCTAATTGCAGAGAGGTGATGATGAATCTGGTCGGCAGAAACCCGATACAGGGCAGCCAGTTTGTTTGTTGTTAACTGTTCGGTCGGTAAGCCTTGTGTTACTCGTCCATCTGGCTCTACCTGGATAATGCTGTCGGCAATGGCGTTGGCATGGAGCGGATGATGAGTCGACATTAACATTGTCATGCCGTTATTTTTGAGCTGTGCCAGCGTGTCCAGTAGTTGGATCTGATGACCGAAATCGAGGCTGGAGGCAGGCTCATCCAGTAACAACAAGCGCGGTTGCTGGACGAGTGCACGGGCGATTAAAGCCAGCTGACGTTCACCGCCGCTAAGCGTATTCCAGCGTCGTGCCGCCAGATGCAAAATGCCCAGCTTTTCCAGTTGCTCCGTGGCTTTCAGGCGTTCTTGCTTACCGGGAACGGAAAAAGCGCCTATGGTGGGGGCCAGGCCCATCAACACCATATCCAGCACACTAAAAGCAAAAATACCGTCGTGCGCCTGCGGCACCCAGGCAATAGCCTGCGCGCGCTGGCGATGGCTGAGTGTCTGCACAGGGAGGCTATCCAGTAAGACCTCGCCTTTTAATAACGGTATAACGCCAAGAATGGAGCGCATGAGTGTGGTTTTGCCGCAACCATTGGCTCCTAACAGACAACAAATTGTTCCTTGCGACAGGGTGAAGGACACGTCGCGTAGCACCGGATGGCGGGAGTAACCCAGAGACGCATGACGGACGGCAAGCAAAGTCACTGGCGACCTCCGCGTAACAACAAAAGCAGGAAAAACGGTGCGCCAACAAAAGCGGTCAGAATGCCAAGTGGGATTTCTGTTGTTCCAATGCTGCGTGCCAGCGTATCGGTAAGCAGGAGCAGAATCGCGCCAGTACACATTGCCATGGGCAACAGCTGCTGATGGTTATGACCGGTCAACAAGCGGGCAATGTGCGGAACGACCAGGCCGACCCAACCAATTATGCCCGCTATTGCTACCGTACTGGCGGTGATTAGTGTGGCGCAGACAATCAATCCAAAGCGCAGACGCGTCACGTTCAGTCCCAGCGAACGGGCTTCGTCGTCGGAAAGCGTGAGTAAATTCATGCGCCAGCGGAGAAAAAACAGGGGCAAGGAGCCTATGAGAATGATCGGTGCAGCATAGCAGAGATCGCGTAAGGTCACGGTGGACAGTCCCCCCAGCAACCAGAAGGTAATTGACGGTAACTGGGTGTAAGGATCGGCCAGCGTTTTAATTAGTGATATCCCCGCTCCGCACAACGTTCCTAACGCAATGCCTACCAGCACCAGGATTAAGATCGGATCGTGGTGGGTCACCCGACGCGTAATCAACCAGACGCCCGCGACCACCATCAGCCCGCCGCAAAATGCGTACAGCTGGATGTAAACAATGGATAATCCCCACAGAATTGCCGTGCAGGCACCAAGTCCGGCACCAGCGGAGACGCCTAAAATATCCGGTGAAACTAAGGGATTACGCAACATTCCCTGATAGGTGGTTCCGGCTCCTGCCAGCGCCGCGCCCAGTAACAGCGCAGCAAGAATACGCGGCACGCGGATTTGCCAGAAGACAATTTGTTCCTGCACAGGAACATTTTCTTGACGAAGAATTAGCGCCAGCAGTTGCTGCATATCGAGATTATAAGCCCCACTTACGGCGGCAAAAGTGATACTGATAGCTGCCAGCAGCAAAATACATCCGTTTACGATTCTCATTAGCTCGCCACCAATTTTTGATAGTCGGCGTCACTGAGTGAACAATGCCAGAACAGTTGGGCGTAATGCTGCATGTCACTTTTAAACTGGCGATTGATGGCGGGATCCAGCCAGGCGTGAAGTCTGCGTAATCCCAGAAGACGGTTGATTCCCGGTGGGGCATCCAGCCAGCCAAAGGGCAAGCCACTTAAAAATAAGATGCGTTGTTCCGCAACGGCTTTCACGCCATGCCAGAGAGGATCACGACGAATAAAATCTGCAGTAACGGCCTCCTGAACCAGAATAATATCCGGCTGCCAGCGCAGGAGATTTTCCATGGAAACCTGTGTCAGGCCGTGGCGATCGGCTATTTGCGCGACGTTGTGCAAACCTAATAATTCCGCCGCCTCGGTATGCAACGAACCCTTTAAGCCCGTTTCCAGCCCTCGAGGACCGCGCGCAGCATAAAAGCGGAGGTTAGCGGCGGGTGAGGCGGCGAATGCCTGAGCTTCACCAACGAAGCGGCTGGCGAGATTGGCTTGTTCTGCGGCGCGATGCTCTTCGCCTAACGTTTTGCCAAGCGTTGTTAACTGTTCTGCTGATTGCGCCAGTTTCCCGTTAAGCAATAACCAGGGTATTTGTGTCTGTTCGCTAACCTGCCGTGCCTGGGAGATCCAGGTTTCATCCGTATTGCCGCAATCAACGACCAAATCGGGATGTAACGCCATAAGCCCTTCCAGCGAGAGTGTGCTGGCGCGCCCGGCGAGTCGTCCCAGCCTGGGTAACTGGCGAATGTGCTCTGGCAATGGAATTAATGCCTGACGGGCAAAATCAAAAGAGGAAAAACCGACCATTTTTTCTGGCGCGACAGCCAGCAATAGCAAATCGGCGGGCGCACCTGCGCTGACGATGCGTGTAATGTTTTGGGCTTCGGGAAGCGTCAGTGAGGCCCAGAATTTGACTGATTGTGCAAAAGAAGGCAGATGATGCAGGAACAACGTCGACGCAAGAATCTGTGTAAACCTCCGTCTGGTTAGTGACATAAGTTATATCCTGATAATTAAAACCGCTATATATTTACATATATATCGAAAAAAATCATGTTTGATGTCAAAATTTGTCTAAAGAGACAGAATGATTTGCTTGTTGCTTAAATAACACTTTGTTCCACAAGAAAATTGTCAGGGAGAATGGCGGAGTGGCGAAAAATATAAATAGAGGTGTAATGATTAACAAATTGATAAAATAAAATTAAAATCTTCTCTGATAAAAGAAAATAAAGGCATAGACCGTAGAATGGGGGGCATTTCGTGGCGAAAAAAGAGCAATGCCAATTTTATGCACATAATGGCATTGCTCGATATACAGCCTCGATATACAGCAAAGTTAAGGCGTAGGTTCCGCCTCTTTTTGTTTTACCGGCTGTGTTGTTGATTCACTGAGTGGACGCGTCGCCGGAACATTGTCACACGGTTGCTCTTTCGGGCAGATCAAATCCAGCATTTTCAGCGTCACGCCGTTGGTCCAGCCAAAGCCATCCTGTAATGGATATTCGCCACCGCCGCCCCCCGTTCCGGTGGTGCTGACATCATATTTTTCCACCAGCTTTTTCTCCCGGTCATAGGTGTGCTGAACATTGGTCAGGAATTGCCAGCTAATGTCCATCGCCACCTCTTTTTGCCCGTAGTTTTGTAATCCTTCTGTCGCGACCCACTGCAACGGTGCCCAGCCATTTGGCGCATCCCATTGTTGCCCACTTTTCACCGACGTGGTGTTCAGGCCGCCTGGTTGCAGCAGATGAGTTTTCGTCGCCGTCGCCATTTTGTTGGCGCGATCTTTCGCTGCCGCATTGACGTATAGCGGGAACAGGGCGGCAGCGGTTAACTGATTGCGCACTTTATGACTTTTCAGGTCGTAATCGGCATACCAGCCTTGTTGATCGTTCCACAGGTATTTTTCGATCCCTTTTTGACGGGCATTTGCCAGCGTTTCGTACTGGTTTGCCATCGCGTTATCTCCGGCAGCCTTGCTGGCGCGGGCGAGGATTTTTTCCATTTTAAACATCAGGCTGTTCAGATCGACCGGTACGATGCTGGTGGTGCGTATGGTATTTAACTGCTGCGGATTGTCCATCCAGCGCGAGCTGAAATCCCAGCCAGACGCAGCGGCAGAGCGCAGGTCGCGGTAAATTTCAGTGGCAGGTCGATTCGGATTGCTTTTGGCGGTGGCAATATCTTCCACCCATGACTCTGGTCGTGGCGTATCACGATCGTCCCAGTAGCGGTTGAGAAGGGTACCATCCTGAAGTTTTACAACGCGTTTTTCCTGTTGTCCGGCTTGCAGGTTTTCAACACCGTCCATCCAGTAAGCATATTCTTTTTGCATTTGCGGAAGGTATTGCTTCAATGCGGCATCGCCTTCATGCTGCGCCAGTAACTCTACCATCAGGGCAAAGAAGGGCGGCTGCGAGCGGCTTAAATAGTAACTGCGGTTGCCGTTGGGAATATGACCGTAAGTGTCTATTTCATGAGCAAAATTGGCCACCATATCCGCGACTTTATCCCAGTGACCGCTTTCGGCAAGTCCTAACATGGTGAAGTAACTGTCCCAGTAATATACCTCGCGAAAACGTCCGCCCGGCACGACATAAGGTTCCGGCAGCGGTAACAGAGAATCCCATTTTTCGGTGTTTTCGGTAGAACGCGTTAATACCGGCCAAAGTCCGTCAATATGTTCGCGCAGTGACTGTCCCTCTGGCGGAACATATTTCTCGCCCTCTGTCGGCAGGGTGAAATTGACGTTAACGAAATGGCGCAGATCAAATCCGCTCTGGTTTTGCTGCATCCGATAATCAGCAAGGATCATCAGCGGATCGCTGTTCGGCACGGCATCGGCAAAGGTTTTTTGGTCCGGAAAAAGTTTGGCGTTTTGCACATCATTAAACAGCGGCCCTAATAAAATATCAGGCGGCTGTGGCGTTACCGGTGTTTCTTCTGCCTGCACCGATAGCGCAGCGAAACACAAAAAGATGCAGGCTGGAATTAACGCCATTTTTTGCGGGCGAGAAGGTGCGGGGGATTTCATCAATCATTCTCCTTAGGCGAAACCGAATAAAACGGTATTCAAGTATCAGAAAACCTTAGTTCAGGATCGCACTAGCTGCATGATCGAAATCTCATTCTGCGAACTGTCAGGCATTTTAGAAAAGGGAATTAAAGGGATAAATAACGGCGAAATAGAGTGATCAAATAACGTCTGTTTATTAGCCAGCCAGCGGCGTTTGGTTCGCGATTAGCGAAGAAAAATCATCATAAATTGGTGAAAAATATAACAGGTAGTTAAAAAACATTAGTGCTGAGTAAATTGCCGGATGACATCAGAACGATGCCATCCGAACGGTGACTTAACCCTGACGGTTGAAACGTTGCGTTTTAACGTCCAGCGTTAGCTTTTCTTCTGGTTGTATCGCATACAGTTTCTCACCCTGCTGGCAAATCCAGCCAATCCCCAGTTCACGGGCGATCAGGGCGCTGTGGGATACCGGACTTCCGGCGCTAAGGCAGATACCTTTTACAACCGCCGGATCCAGTTGCAGTACTGCGGAGGGATAAATGTTCTCCGCCAGTAGAATAGTTGGCGAGTTAAACTGCGGGAGTTCTTCTTTCGTTTGGGTCAGGTGGACCAGGGTGCGATGCAGAAGATCGTCCACATCAATATAGCGAGCTTGTAGATATTCATCATCCAGTTGCTGGTATTGCTGGCTAAGTTCTTTAAGAACTTGCTGCCAGGCATATTCTGCCGTGCAATGTTCGTGCTGAAGGAGTTCGCTTGCCGCCGCCAGCAGTTCCGGATCATCTAACAGTGTATGGTGACCAGAAAAGATTGCGGCAATATCGTCAAGCCCGCTGGCTTCTGCTTTCGCTGTTAACGTCATCAGATCTAATAACGTGAAGTCAATGGCCTGGCGTAATCGTTCTTGTTCTTCTTCCACGGTCAGGGTTGATTTGGCCTGTACCGTACATAAAACCGGTTGATAATAAAAGGCTTTACCCGAAACAGGCGGAACGGGACGCAGAGTAGGTGGAGCAACTTCCTCCGTTTCACCAAAGTTATCTTCAGCCAGCTGACGGAAAGCGATCAGTGCCTCTTCAGCTTCTGGCCCTTTCGCAATCAGGCGCAGCGTATCGTTATAGCGAACTTGTAGTAACGCAATCTGGTTAATACTCTCCGGTGTGACGCATTTGCCGTTTTTCTCCAGCAACATATCGGCATTAAATGTCGATAAGGTATAAACCAGCCGGGAGGCTGGACGTACATGCAGGCCGTTACGGTTCTTTATGACCACCGCCAGAGAACGGGCTTCTTCATCGTACGCAGGACATGAGTCAGAGATTTCAGTGTCGGAGGACGGTAAACCCAGTTGTTCACGTTTGGCTTCCAGCGCATGCATGGCGTCAAAGATAACTTTGTCGATATCCGCCCCCGAGGCCGCGCTGACCGTTGCTGCCAGTGTACCTTCGACCAACGGCGCAGCACACAAACGTACTTTTGCGGCGATCTCGGGAGCCAGCAATTCCAGCGCAGTTTCAGCACTCAATAATGCGCTACCCATATCCATCATGACCAGCACATGGTCGGCATCAGCAACAGATTCGATGGCCTCCATCACTTTGACGGCATCGGTACCAATGGGATTTTGTGGATCGTCAATTCCCGCGGCAATGGCGATTTTACAACTATCACTCATTAACATCTGACGGGCTAATTCACCGACACCTTCTCCCAGTCGGCTGCTATGTGAAACTATGACCAGGTTTACCATCACCAATTCCTTACTCTTTTGCGGCTAACGCCAACATTTGCATCATAAACATCACCGAGGTTGCGCCGGGATCCTGGTGACCAATACTGCGTTCACCGAGATAACTGGCGCGGCCTTTGCGGGCTTGCATCGTAATCGTACTTTGTGCAGCGGATTCGGCGATGCTACTGGCAGCTTCGAGCGCCGCCGGAACAGAGAGATTTTGCTCGCTGGACTGACGTAACGATTCCACCACCGGCACCCACACATCACACATGGTTTTATCGCCAGGTTCGGCTTTCCCGCGACTGATTACGCCGTCCGCGCCATCGCGGAACATCTGATAAAGCTCTTCCAGCGTCAGGCTTTGCCGTGCCTGGGTCGCCTGTGCGGCGCGGATAAAGAAGGTACCGAACAGCGGACCACTGGCACCACCGACGCTGGAAAGCAGCGTCATACCGGTATTCTTGAGAATGAAACCGATATCTTTATCTGCAATAGCAGGGAGTTTTTCCACCACTTTGCTAAAGCCTCGGTTCATATTTAGCCCGTGGTCAGCGTCGCCAATCTCGCGATCCAGTCCGGTAAGATACTCGCTCTCAGTGTTGAAAATATCGCCACAACGATTGAGCCAGTTAACAATTTGAGTTCTGCTCAGTGACATTGCTTTCTCCTTATTTACCCCAGTTAAGGGCCGGGGTGTGGACCGGGGCGTCCCAGAGTGCCAGCGTTTCGTCATCAACTTTCAGTAAGGTGATTGAGAAACCGGTCATATCCAGTGAGGTGCAGTACGCGCCAATTAAATTACGTTCGATAGTCAATCCCGCTTGCTGGCAACGTGTGGTCAGGCGGTTATAGACGCCGTACAGCTCAGAAAGTGGAGTTGCGCCAAGATTGTTAACCAGCGCAATCACCCTGTCGCCAGACTGGAGCGGTTGTTTGGTTTGTGGTTCTTCCTGCCAGCTGCCTTGTTGATAATCCCAGAAACGCAAAGTGCGATGGTATGAGCCATTTTCCAGCAGGGTGTCGAACATTTCATCGACGGTTTGATCAAGGGAAGAGAAGGGGCGGCGGTCAATACCCGGCTCACCATGAATGCCGACGCCAAACTCCATCTCATTGTCCGCCAGGGTAAAAGAAGGTTTGCCCGCGGCAGGAACGGTACAGGCACCGAGAGCGATACCTATTGAGTGGCCTTGATTATTCAACTTACGCCCCAGTTCCGCACAGGCGTCCAGTGAGTCGCCACGCTCCGCCGCTGCGCCTACGAGTTTTTCAATTAATACGGTGTTGGCAACGCCGCGCCGCCCGGCGGTATAAAGACTGTCTTTTACTGCAACGTCGTCATCAATGACCACAGTGGTCACTTTTACGCCGCTATCGTGCAGTAACTCGGTTGCTGTTTCGAAGTTAAGAATATCGCCGGTGTAATTTTTGATAATCAACAGTACACCTTCGCCGCCATCAACTTGCATGGCGCATTCAAAGATTTTATCGGGCGTCGGTGAGGTGAAAATTTCGCCCGGACAGGCCCCCGAAAGCATCCCCTGACCGATATAACCACAGTGCATCGGCTCGTGTCCGCTGCCGCCACCCGACAGCAGGGCGACTTTTCCTGCAACAGGGGCATCAGCTCGGGTGACATACACCGGATCCTGATGCAGTGTCAGCGATGGATGCGCTTTCGCCAGTCCTGCCAGTTGTTCGTCCAGTACGTCTTGCACATCATTGATCAATTTTTTCATTATTTTGCTCCAGCAATTACGGTAGGGCATGGATGATGTTCAACGACACGGCGACCACTGACTGCCGATGAATCCATTGTGCATCAGGCAAGGGAAAAGAAAATTAGCCCAAATTATGTTTCATAGTGAAACATATGCTTTAATGAATGTTCCATATTGAAACTTTTACGTGTATTAATACTTAAAATTGCGAGCCGGAACACCTTTTGTCATAAGGGATGCGGGATATGAGTGGCGCTTTTAACAACGATGGTCGGGGCATATCTCCCTTAATTGCAACCTCCTGGGAGCGATGCAATAAGCTGATGAAACGGGAGACATGGAACGTACCACATCAGGCCCAGGGCGTGACATTTGCTTCTATTTATCGGCGTAAGAAAGCGATGCTGACGCTCGGGCAGGCTGCGCTGGAAGATGCCTGGGAATATATGGCACCGCGAGAGTGTGCGCTGTTTATCCTCGATGAAACCGCCTGCATTCTCAGCCGTAATGGCGATCCGCAAACCTTGCAGCAGCTAAGTGCACTGGGATTCAATGACGGCACGTATTGCGCCGAGGGAATTATTGGTACTTGTGCGCTATCGTTAGCGGCTATCTCTGGTCAGGCAGTGAAAACGATGGCCGATCAACATTTCAAACAGGCACTCTGGAACTGGGCCTTTTGTGCAACGCCGTTGTTTGACAGCAAGGGCCGATTGACGGGAACAATAGCGCTGGCGTGTCCGGTTGAGCAAACTACCGCAGCTGATTTGCCGTTGACGTTGGCAATCGCCCGCGAGGTCGGTAATTTACTGCTGACGGACAGTTTGCTCGCTGAAACTAACCGTCATTTAAATCAACTTAATGCCCTGTTAGAAAGTATGGATGATGGCGTGATTAGCTGGGACGAGCAGGGTAATTTGCAATTTATTAATGCCCAGGCGGCGCGGGTCTTGCGCCTTGACGCGACGGCAAGTCAGGGACGGGCAATCACTGAACTCTTAACGTTACCCGCCGTATTGCAACAAGCAATAAAACAGGCACATCCGCTCAAACACGTAGAAGCCACCTTTGAAAGCCAGCACCAGTTTATTGATGCGGTGATAACCCTTAAACCGATAATAGAAACGCAGGGAACCAGCTTTATTTTGTTGCTCCATCCTGTGGAACAGATGCGGCAGTTAATGACCAGTCAATTAGGAAAAGTCAGCCATACCTTCGCTCATATGCCACAGGACGATCCGCAAACCCGCCGCTTGATTCATTTTGGTCGCCAGGCGGCGCGCAGTAGCTTTCCTGTCCTGCTTTGTGGAGAAGAGGGCGTGGGCAAGGCACTGCTAAGTCAGGCAATTCATAATGAAAGCGAGCGTGCTGCAGGTCCTTATATCGCCGTCAATTGTGAGTTATATGGTGATGCGGCACTGGCGGAAGAATTTATTGGTGGCGATCGCACGGACAATGAAAATGGCCGTCTGAGTCGGCTGGAACTGGCGCACGGCGGCACGCTGTTTCTTGAAAAGATTGAATATCTGGCGGTGGAGTTACAGTCTGCTTTGCTTCAGGTTATCAAGCAGGGTGTTATCACGCGACTGGATGCGCGGCGTTTAATACCAATTGATGTCAAAGTGATTGCTACAACGACCGCGGACCTCGCAATGCTGGTGGAACAAAATCGTTTTAGTCGCCAGCTGTATTACGCGCTGCATGCATTTGAAATTACCATCCCGCCTCTGCGTATGCGGCGTGGCAGCATTCCGGCGCTGGTGAATAACAAATTACGCAGTCTTGAAAAACGCTTCTCTACGCGGCTGAAAATTGATGACGATGCCCTCGCTCGCCTGGTTTCCTGTGCATGGCCTGGCAACGATTTTGAACTTTACAGCGTCATCGAGAATCTTGCTCTGAGTAGTGATAATGGGCGCATTCGCGTCAGTGATTTGCCGGAACATCTGTTTACCGAGCAGGCGACAGATGATGTCAGCGCCACACGCCTTTCCACCAGTCTGTCATTTGCGGAAGTTGAAAAAGAGGCAATTATTAACGCAGCCCAGGTCACAGGCGGTCGCATTCAGGAAATGTCGGCTTTACTTGGAATCGGCCGCACTACGCTGTGGCGGAAAATGAAGCAACATGGCATTGATGCAGGGCAGTTTAAGCGCCGGGTATGAAAGACAGAGACGATTTCTGATACATCAGAGTGATCTATATTTCATTCCGGCGCACGCTAACATTTTTCAGCATCGTTTAAGGGCTTGTCTACCCCGTACTTAAAAGCTGAAGTGATATCCTCCGTTGACTTGCTTCTGATCAAAGAGGTTACCCTGCGTGTAATCCGCTTCGAGGTAGAATGTGTGCTGTTTGTTATACTGTGCACTGACTCCCACGCCGTTATTCCAGCCATTACCTTTGAAACTGTACTTCTCCCGGGAGTTATTCAACTGATATTCTGTATCCCCTGAAAACTCGCGGATAGCGCCAGTCTTCACATAGATATTCAGCTGGCTGTTGCCTGCGGTGATGTCATATCCCAGTATCATACTGGCACGCCCCAGCAGCGATTCGTAGTGATTCAGATGTATATTGAGGCCATTACTCGCCTTCATAGCCATCTCATTCTGGTGGCTGTATGTGAGCTGGGTTTGCGGCTCTATATAGAACCCATAACCAGTAGGGGTCAGGTTGAACCTCTGCCCGGCTTCCAGGGAGATGCTCAATCCGGTAATGACTCCAACTTATTGATAGTGTTTTATGTTCAGATAATGCCCGATGACTTTGTCATGCAGCTCCACCG
>NZ_JAYQWM010000049.1:0-30737 GCF_036662595.1 Escherichia sp. Lx600-2
CACCCGATCGCGATGGACGACGGTCTGCGTTTCGCAATCCGTGAAGGCGGCCGTACCGTTGGCGCGGGCGTTGTAGCAAAAGTTCTGAGCTAATTGCCGATAACATTTGACGCAATGCGCACTAAAAGGGCATCATTTGATGCCCTTTTTGCACGCTTTCGTACCAGAACCTGGCTCATCAGTGATTTTCTTTGTCATAATCATTGCTGAGACAGGCTCTGTTGAGGGCGTATAATCCGAAAAGCTAATACGCGTTTCGATTTGGTTTGCCTCGCGGTCGCGGGGTGAAAATGTTTGTAGAATACTTCTGACAGGTTGGTTTATGAGTGCGAATACCGAAGCTCAAGGAAGCGGGCGCGGCCTGGAAGCGATGAAGTGGGTCGTTGTGGTGGCATTGCTCCTGGTGGCGATTGTCGGCAACTACCTTTATCGCGACATTATGCTGCCGCTGCGTGCGCTGGCCGTAGTAATTCTGATTGCTGCAGCGGGTGGTGTCGCGCTGTTAACGACAAAAGGTAAAGCTACCGTTGCTTTTGCCCGTGAAGCGCGTACCGAAGTCCGTAAGGTCATTTGGCCGACTCGCCAGGAAACATTGCACACCACGCTGATTGTGGCTGCGGTTACCGCAGTAATGTCACTGATCCTGTGGGGACTGGATGGTATTCTGGTTCGCCTGGTATCCTTTATCACTGGCCTGAGGTTCTGAGATGTCTGAAGCTCCTAAAAAGCGCTGGTACGTCGTTCAGGCGTTTTCCGGTTTTGAAGGCCGCGTAGCAACGTCGCTGCGTGAGCATATCAAATTACACAACATGGAAGATTTGTTTGGTGAAGTCATGGTACCAACCGAAGAAGTGGTTGAAATCCGTGGCGGTCAGCGTCGCAAAAGCGAACGTAAATTCTTCCCTGGCTACGTCCTCGTTCAGATGGTGATGAACGACGCGAGCTGGCACCTGGTGCGCAGCGTACCGCGTGTGATGGGCTTCATCGGCGGTACTTCCGATCGTCCTGCGCCAATCAGCGATAAAGAAGTCGATGCGATTATGAACCGCCTGCAGCAGGTTGGTGATAAGCCGCGTCCGAAAACGCTGTTTGAACCGGGTGAAATGGTCCGTGTTAATGATGGTCCGTTCGCTGACTTCAACGGTGTTGTTGAAGAAGTGGATTACGAGAAATCTCGTCTGAAAGTGTCTGTTTCTATCTTCGGTCGTGCGACCCCGGTAGAGCTGGACTTCAGCCAGGTTGAAAAAGCCTAACCCAGCGATCAAAAAAGCGGCGATTTAATCGTTGCACAAGGCGCGAGATTGGAATACAATTTCGCGCCTTTTGTTTTTATGGGTCTTGCCCGTAAAACGATTTTTTATATCACGGGGAGCCTCTCAGAGGCGTTATTACCCAACTTGAGGAATTTATAATGGCTAAGAAAGTACAAGCCTATGTCAAGCTGCAGGTTGCAGCTGGTATGGCTAACCCGAGTCCGCCAGTAGGTCCGGCTCTGGGTCAGCAGGGCGTAAACATCATGGAATTCTGCAAAGCGTTCAACGCAAAAACTGATTCCATCGAAAAAGGTCTGCCGATTCCGGTAGTAATCACCGTTTACGCTGACCGTTCTTTCACTTTCGTTACCAAGACTCCGCCGGCAGCAGTTCTGCTGAAAAAAGCGGCTGGTATCAAGTCTGGTTCCGGTAAGCCGAACAAAGACAAAGTGGGTAAAATTTCCCGCGCTCAGCTGCAGGAAATCGCGCAGACCAAAGCTGCCGACATGACTGGTGCCGACATTGAAGCGATGACTCGCTCCATCGAAGGTACTGCACGTTCCATGGGCCTGGTAGTGGAGGACTAAGAAATGGCTAAACTGACCAAGCGCATGCGTGTTATCCGCGAGAAAGTTGATGCAACCAAACAGTACGACATCAACGAAGCTATCGCTCTGCTGAAAGAGCTGGCGACTGCTAAATTCGTAGAAAGCGTGGACGTAGCTGTTAACCTCGGCATCGACGCTCGTAAATCTGACCAGAACGTACGTGGTGCAACTGTACTGCCGCACGGTACTGGCCGTTCCGTTCGCGTAGCCGTATTTACCCAGGGTGCAAACGCTGAAGCTGCTAAAGCTGCAGGTGCTGAACTGGTAGGTATGGAAGATCTGGCTGACCAGATCAAGAAAGGCGAAATGAACTTTGACGTTGTTATTGCTTCTCCGGATGCAATGCGCGTTGTTGGCCAGCTGGGCCAGGTTCTGGGTCCGCGCGGCCTGATGCCAAACCCGAAAGTGGGTACTGTAACGCCGAACGTTGCTGAAGCGGTTAAAAACGCTAAAGCTGGCCAGGTTCGTTACCGTAACGACAAAAACGGCATCATCCACACCACCATCGGTAAAGTGGACTTTGACGCTGACAAACTGAAAGAAAACCTGGAAGCTCTGCTGGTTGCGCTGAAAAAAGCAAAACCGACTCAGGCGAAAGGCGTGTACATCAAGAAAGTTAGCATCTCCACCACCATGGGTGCAGGTGTTGCAGTTGACCAGGCTGGCCTGAGCGCTTCTGTAAACTAATGCCTTTACGTGGGCGGTGATTTTGTCTACAATCTTACCCCCACGTATGCTAACGAAAGTTAGCAGCTAAAAAGATTTGTTCGTTGGAGCCTGGCCTATCCAGGCCTCCGTCGAAGACCGCAGGAGTTTCGCAAGAAACTTAATCCCCTGCGTAGACGGTGACAGAACGGTAAGATTATTCTTTTATATTCTGGCTTGTTTCTGCTCACCGTAATTAAGACGCTCTCTCCGTTTGGAGGAGTGAAGTGAGTTCCAGAGATTTTCTCTGGCAAACATCCAGGAGCAAAGCTAATGGCTTTAAATCTTCAAGACAAACAAGCGATTGTTGCTGAAGTCAGCGAAGTAGCCAAAGGCGCGCTGTCTGCAGTAGTTGCGGATTCCCGTGGCGTAACTGTAGATAAAATGACTGAACTGCGTAAAGCAGGTCGCGAAGCTGGCGTATACATGCGTGTTGTTCGTAACACCCTGCTGCGCCGTGCTGTTGAAGGTACTCCGTTCGAGTGCCTGAAAGACGCGTTTGTTGGTCCGACCCTGATTGCATACTCTATGGAACACCCGGGCGCTGCTGCTCGTCTGTTCAAAGAGTTCGCGAAAGCGAATGCAAAATTTGAGGTCAAAGCCGCTGCCTTTGAAGGTGAGCTGATCCCGGCGTCTCAGATCGACCGCCTGGCAACTCTGCCGACCTACGAAGAAGCAATTGCACGCCTGATGGCAACCATGAAAGAAGCTTCGGCTGGCAAACTGGTTCGTACTCTGGCTGCTGTACGCGATGCGAAAGAAGCTGCTTAATCGCAGTTATCTTTTTAACGCATTCGCTTACGTATAAACTTATTCTGATATTCAGGAACAATTTAAATGTCTATCACTAAAGATCAAATCATTGAAGCAGTTGCAGCTATGTCTGTAATGGACGTTGTAGAACTGATCTCTGCAATGGAAGAAAAATTCGGTGTTTCCGCTGCTGCTGCTGTAGCTGTAGCTGCTGGCCCGGTTGAAGCTGCTGAAGAAAAAACTGAATTCGACGTAATTCTGAAAGCTGCTGGCGCTAACAAAGTTGCTGTTATCAAAGCAGTACGTGGCGCAACTGGCCTGGGTCTGAAAGAAGCTAAAGACCTGGTAGAATCTGCACCGGCTGCTCTGAAAGAAGGCGTGAGCAAAGACGACGCAGAAGCACTGAAAAAAGCTCTGGAAGAAGCTGGCGCTGAAGTTGAAGTTAAATAAGCCAACCCTTCCGGTTGCAGCCTGAGAAATCAGGCTGATGGCTGGTGACTTTTTAGTCACCAGCCTTTTTGCGCTGTAAGGCGCCAGTAGCGTTTCACACTGTTTGACTACTGCTGTGCCTTTCAATGCTTGTTTCTATCGACGACTTAATATACTGCGACAGGACGTCCGTTCTGTGTAAATCGCAATGAAATGGTTTAAGCGTGATAGCAACAGGCATTGCGGAAAGTGTTCCATTTTCCGGTCAACAAAATAGTGTTGCACAAACTGTCCGCTCAATGGACAGATGGGTCGACTTGTCAGCGAGCTGAGGAACCCTATGGTTTACTCCTATACCGAGAAAAAACGTATTCGTAAGGATTTTGGTAAACGTCCACAAGTTCTGGATGTACCTTATCTCCTTTCTATCCAGCTTGACTCGTTTCAGAAATTTATCGAGCAAGATCCTGAAGGGCAGTATGGTCTGGAAGCTGCTTTCCGTTCCGTATTCCCGATTCAGAGCTACAGCGGTAATTCCGAGCTGCAATACGTCAGCTACCGCCTTGGCGAACCGGTGTTTGACGTCCAGGAATGTCAAATCCGTGGCGTGACCTATTCCGCACCGCTGCGCGTTAAACTGCGTCTGGTGATCTATGAGCGCGAAGCGCCGGAAGGCACCGTAAAAGACATTAAAGAACAAGAAGTCTACATGGGCGAAATTCCGCTCATGACAGACAACGGTACCTTTGTTATCAACGGTACTGAGCGTGTTATCGTTTCCCAGCTGCACCGTAGTCCGGGCGTCTTCTTTGACTCCGACAAAGGTAAAACCCACTCTTCGGGTAAAGTGCTGTATAACGCGCGCATCATCCCTTACCGTGGTTCCTGGCTGGACTTCGAATTCGATCCGAAGGACAACCTGTTCGTACGTATCGACCGTCGCCGTAAACTGCCTGCGACCATCATTCTGCGTGCCCTGAACTACACCACAGAGCAGATCCTCGACCTGTTCTTTGAAAAAGTTATCTTTGAAATCCGTGATAACAAGCTGCAGATGGAACTGGTGCCGGAACGCCTGCGTGGTGAAACCGCATCTTTCGACATCGAAGCTAACGGTAAAGTGTACGTAGAAAAAGGCCGCCGTATCACTGCGCGCCACATTCGCCAGCTGGAAAAAGACGACGTCAAACTGATCGAAGTCCCGGTTGAGTACATCGCAGGTAAAGTGGTTGCTAAAGACTATATTGATGAGTCTACCGGCGAGCTGATCTGCGCAGCGAACATGGAGCTGAGCCTGGATCTGCTGGCTAAGCTGAGCCAGTCTGGTCACAAGCGTATCGAAACGCTGTTCACCAACGACCTGGATCACGGCCCGTATATCTCTGAAACCTTACGTGTCGACCCAACTAACGACCGTCTGAGCGCACTGGTAGAAATCTACCGCATGATGCGCCCTGGCGAGCCGCCGACTCGTGAAGCAGCGGAAAGCCTGTTCGAGAACCTGTTCTTCTCCGAAGACCGTTATGACCTGTCTGCGGTTGGTCGTATGAAGTTCAACCGTTCTCTGCTGCGCGAAGAAATCGAAGGTTCCGGTATCCTGAGCAAAGACGACATCATTGATGTTATGAAAAAGCTCATCGATATCCGTAACGGTAAAGGCGAAGTCGATGATATCGACCACCTCGGCAACCGTCGTATCCGTTCCGTTGGCGAAATGGCGGAAAACCAGTTCCGCGTTGGCCTGGTACGTGTAGAGCGTGCGGTGAAAGAGCGTCTGTCTCTGGGCGATCTGGATACCCTGATGCCTCAGGATATGATCAACGCCAAGCCGATTTCCGCAGCAGTGAAAGAGTTCTTCGGCTCCAGCCAGCTGTCTCAGTTTATGGACCAGAACAACCCGCTGTCTGAGATTACGCACAAACGTCGTATCTCCGCACTCGGCCCAGGCGGTCTGACCCGTGAACGTGCAGGCTTCGAAGTTCGAGACGTACACCCGACTCACTACGGTCGCGTATGTCCAATCGAAACCCCTGAAGGTCCGAACATCGGTCTGATCAACTCTCTGTCTGTATACGCGCAGACTAACGAATACGGCTTCCTTGAGACTCCGTATCGTAAAGTGACCGACGGTGTTGTAACTGACGAAATTCACTACCTGTCTGCTATCGAAGAAGGCAACTACGTTATCGCCCAGGCGAACTCCAACCTGGATGAAGAAGGCCACTTCGTAGAAGACCTGGTAACTTGCCGTAGCAAAGGCGAATCCAGCTTGTTCAGCCGTGACCAGGTTGACTACATGGACGTATCCACCCAGCAGGTGGTATCCGTCGGTGCGTCCCTGATCCCGTTCCTGGAACACGATGACGCCAACCGTGCATTGATGGGTGCGAACATGCAACGTCAGGCCGTTCCGACTCTGCGCGCTGATAAGCCGCTGGTTGGTACTGGTATGGAACGTGCTGTTGCCGTTGACTCCGGTGTAACTGCGGTAGCTAAACGTGGTGGTGTCGTTCAGTACGTGGATGCTTCCCGTATCGTTATCAAAGTTAACGAAGACGAGATGTATCCGGGTGAAGCAGGTATCGACATCTACAACCTGACCAAATACACCCGTTCTAACCAGAACACCTGTATCAACCAGATGCCGTGTGTGTCTCTGGGTGAACCGGTTGAACGTGGCGACGTGCTGGCAGACGGTCCGTCCACCGACCTCGGTGAACTGGCGCTTGGTCAGAACATGCGCGTAGCGTTCATGCCGTGGAATGGTTACAACTTCGAAGACTCCATCCTCGTATCCGAGCGTGTTGTTCAGGAAGACCGTTTCACCACCATCCACATTCAGGAACTGGCGTGTGTGTCCCGTGACACCAAGCTGGGGCCAGAAGAGATCACCGCTGACATCCCGAACGTGGGTGAAGCTGCGCTCTCCAAACTGGATGAATCCGGTATTGTTTACATTGGTGCGGAAGTAACCGGTGGCGACATTCTGGTTGGTAAGGTAACGCCGAAAGGTGAAACCCAGCTGACCCCAGAAGAGAAACTGCTGCGTGCGATCTTCGGTGAGAAAGCGTCTGACGTTAAAGACTCTTCTCTGCGCGTACCAAACGGTGTATCCGGTACGGTTATCGACGTTCAGGTCTTTACTCGCGATGGCGTAGAAAAAGACAAACGTGCGCTGGAAATCGAAGAAATGCAGCTCAAACAGGCGAAGAAAGACCTGTCTGAAGAACTGCAGATCCTCGAAGCGGGTCTGTTCAGCCGTATCCGTGCTGTGCTGGTAGCCGGTGGCGTTGAAGCTGAGAAGCTCGACAAACTGCCGCGCGATCGCTGGCTGGAGCTGGGCCTGACCGACGAAGAGAAACAAAATCAGCTGGAACAGCTGGCTGAGCAGTATGACGAACTGAAACACGAGTTCGAGAAGAAACTCGAAGCGAAACGCCGCAAAATCACCCAGGGCGACGATCTGGCACCGGGCGTGCTGAAGATTGTTAAGGTATATCTGGCGGTTAAACGCCGTATCCAGCCTGGTGACAAGATGGCAGGTCGTCACGGTAACAAGGGTGTAATTTCTAAGATCAACCCGATCGAAGATATGCCTTACGATGAAAACGGTACGCCGGTAGACATCGTACTGAACCCGCTGGGCGTACCGTCTCGTATGAACATCGGTCAGATCCTCGAAACCCACCTGGGTATGGCTGCGAAAGGTATCGGCGACAAGATCAACGCTATGCTGAAACAGCAGCAAGAAGTCGCGAAACTGCGCGAATTCATCCAGCGTGCGTACGATCTGGGCGCTGACGTTCGTCAGAAAGTTGACCTGAGTACCTTCAGCGATGAAGAAGTTATGCGTCTGGCTGAAAACCTGCGCAAAGGTATGCCAATCGCAACGCCGGTGTTCGACGGTGCGAAAGAAGCAGAAATTAAAGAGCTGCTGAAACTTGGCGACCTGCCGACTTCTGGTCAGATCCGCCTGTACGACGGCCGCACTGGTGAACAGTTCGAACGTCCGGTAACCGTTGGTTACATGTACATGCTGAAACTGAACCACCTGGTCGACGACAAGATGCACGCGCGTTCCACCGGTTCTTACAGCCTGGTTACTCAGCAGCCGCTGGGTGGTAAGGCACAGTTCGGTGGTCAGCGTTTCGGGGAGATGGAAGTGTGGGCGCTGGAAGCATACGGCGCAGCATACACCCTGCAGGAAATGCTCACCGTTAAGTCTGATGACGTGAATGGTCGTACTAAGATGTATAAAAACATCGTGGACGGCAACCATCAGATGGAGCCGGGCATGCCAGAATCCTTCAACGTATTGTTGAAAGAGATTCGTTCGCTGGGTATCAACATCGAACTGGAAGACGAGTAATTCTCGCTCAAACAGGTCACTGCTGTCGGGGTAAAACCCGGCAGCGGATTGTGCTAACTCCGACGGGAGCAAATCCGTGAAAGATTTATTAAAGTTTCTGAAAGCGCAGACTAAAACCGAAGAGTTTGATGCGATCAAAATTGCTCTGGCTTCGCCAGACATGATCCGTTCATGGTCTTTCGGTGAAGTTAAAAAGCCGGAAACCATCAACTACCGTACGTTCAAACCAGAACGTGACGGCCTTTTCTGCGCCCGTATCTTTGGGCCGGTAAAAGATTACGAGTGCCTGTGCGGTAAGTACAAGCGCCTGAAACACCGTGGCGTCATCTGTGAGAAGTGCGGCGTTGAAGTGACCCAGACCAAAGTACGCCGTGAGCGTATGGGTCACATCGAACTGGCTTCCCCGACTGCGCACATCTGGTTCCTGAAATCGCTGCCGTCCCGTATCGGCCTGCTGCTCGATATGCCGCTGCGTGATATTGAACGCGTACTGTACTTCGAATCTTATGTCGTTATCGAAGGCGGTATGACCAACCTGGAGCGTCAACAGATCCTGACTGAAGAGCAGTATCTGGACGCGCTGGAAGAGTTCGGTGACGAATTCGACGCGAAAATGGGTGCGGAAGCAATCCAGGCTCTGCTGAAGAGCATGGATCTGGAGCAAGAGTGCGAACAGCTGCGTGAAGAGCTGAACGAAACCAACTCCGAAACCAAGCGTAAAAAGCTGACCAAGCGTATCAAACTGCTGGAAGCGTTCGTTCAGTCTGGTAACAAACCAGAGTGGATGATCCTGACCGTTCTGCCGGTACTGCCGCCAGATCTGCGTCCGTTGGTTCCGCTGGATGGTGGTCGTTTCGCGACTTCTGACCTGAACGATCTGTATCGTCGCGTCATTAACCGTAACAACCGTCTGAAACGTCTGCTGGATCTGGCTGCGCCGGACATCATCGTACGTAACGAAAAACGTATGCTGCAGGAAGCGGTAGACGCCCTGCTGGATAACGGTCGTCGCGGTCGTGCGATCACCGGTTCTAACAAGCGTCCTCTGAAATCTTTGGCCGACATGATCAAAGGTAAACAGGGTCGTTTCCGTCAGAACCTGCTCGGTAAGCGTGTTGACTACTCCGGTCGTTCTGTAATCACTGTAGGTCCATACCTGCGTCTGCATCAGTGCGGTCTGCCGAAGAAAATGGCGCTGGAGCTGTTCAAACCGTTCATCTACGGCAAGCTTGAACTGCGTGGTCTTGCTACCACCATTAAAGCTGCGAAGAAAATGGTTGAGCGCGAAGAAGCTGTCGTTTGGGATATCCTGGACGAAGTTATCCGCGAACACCCGGTACTGCTGAACCGTGCACCGACTCTGCACCGTCTGGGTATCCAGGCATTTGAACCGGTACTGATCGAAGGTAAAGCTATCCAGCTGCACCCGCTGGTTTGTGCGGCATATAACGCCGACTTCGATGGTGACCAGATGGCTGTTCACGTACCGCTGACGCTGGAAGCCCAGCTGGAAGCGCGTGCGCTGATGATGTCTACCAACAACATCCTGTCCCCGGCGAACGGCGAACCAATCATCGTTCCGTCTCAGGACGTTGTACTGGGTCTGTACTACATGACCCGTGACTGTGTTAACGCCAAAGGCGAAGGCATGGTGCTGACTGGCCCGAAAGAAGCAGAACGTCTGTATCGCTCTGGTCTGGCTTCTCTGCATGCGCGCGTTAAAGTGCGTATCACCGAGTATGAAAAAGATGCTAACGGTGAATTAGTAGCGAAAACCAGCCTGAAAGACACGACTGTTGGCCGTGCCATTCTGTGGATGATTGTACCGAAAGGTCTGCCTTACTCCATCGTCAACCAGGCGCTGGGTAAAAAAGCAATCTCCAAAATGCTGAACACCTGCTATCGCATTCTCGGTCTGAAACCGACCGTTATTTTTGCGGACCAGATCATGTACACCGGCTTTGCATATGCAGCGCGTTCTGGTGCATCTGTTGGTATCGATGACATGGTCATCCCGGAGAAGAAACACGAAATCATCTCCGAGGCAGAAGCAGAAGTTGCTGAAATTCAGGAGCAGTTCCAGTCTGGTCTGGTAACTGCGGGCGAACGCTACAACAAAGTTATCGATATCTGGGCTGCGGCGAACGATCGTGTATCCAAAGCGATGATGGATAACCTGCAAACTGAAACCGTTATTAACCGTGACGGTCAGGAAGAGAAGCAGGTTTCCTTCAACAGCATCTACATGATGGCCGACTCCGGTGCGCGTGGTTCTGCGGCACAGATTCGTCAGCTTGCTGGTATGCGTGGTCTGATGGCGAAGCCGGATGGCTCCATCATCGAAACGCCAATCACCGCGAACTTCCGTGAAGGTCTGAACGTACTCCAGTACTTCATCTCCACCCACGGTGCTCGTAAAGGTCTGGCGGATACCGCACTGAAAACTGCGAACTCCGGTTACCTGACTCGTCGTCTGGTTGACGTGGCGCAGGACCTGGTGGTTACCGAAGACGATTGTGGTACCCATGAAGGTATCATGATGACTCCGGTTATCGAGGGGGGTGACGTTAAAGAGCCGCTGCGCGATCGCGTACTGGGTCGTGTAACTGCTGAAGACGTTCTGAAGCCGGGTACTGCTGATATCCTCGTTCCGCGCAACACGCTGCTGCACGAACAGTGGTGTGACCTGCTGGAAGAGAACTCTGTCGACGCGGTTAAAGTACGTTCTGTTGTATCTTGTGACACCGACTTTGGTGTATGTGCGCACTGCTACGGTCGTGACCTGGCGCGTGGCCACATCATCAACAAGGGTGAAGCAATCGGTGTTATCGCGGCACAGTCCATCGGTGAACCGGGTACACAGCTGACCATGCGTACGTTCCACATCGGTGGTGCGGCATCTCGTGCGGCTGCTGAATCCAGCATCCAGGTGAAAAACAAAGGTAGCATCAAGCTCAGCAACGTGAAGTCGGTTGTGAACTCCAGCGGTAAACTGGTTATCACTTCCCGTAACACCGAACTGAAACTGATCGACGAATTCGGTCGTACTAAAGAAAGCTACAAAGTACCTTACGGTGCGGTACTGGCGAAAGGCGATGGCGAACAGGTTGCTGGCGGCGAAACCGTTGCAAACTGGGACCCGCACACCATGCCGGTTATCACCGAAGTAAGCGGTTTTGTACGCTTTACTGACATGATCGACGGCCAGACCATTACGCGTCAGACCGACGAACTGACCGGTCTGTCTTCGCTGGTGGTTCTGGATTCCGCAGAACGTACCGCAGGTGGTAAAGATCTGCGTCCGGCACTGAAAATCGTTGATGCTCAGGGTAACGACGTTCTGATCCCGGGTACCGATATGCCTGCGCAGTACTTCCTGCCGGGTAAAGCGATTGTTCAGCTGGAAGATGGCGTACAGATCAGCTCTGGTGACACCCTGGCGCGTATTCCGCAGGAATCCGGCGGTACCAAGGACATCACCGGTGGTCTGCCGCGCGTTGCGGACCTGTTCGAAGCACGTCGTCCGAAAGAGCCGGCAATCCTGGCTGAAATCAGCGGTATCGTTTCCTTCGGTAAAGAAACCAAAGGTAAACGTCGTCTGGTTATCACCCCGGTAGACGGTAGCGATCCGTACGAAGAGATGATTCCGAAATGGCGTCAGCTCAACGTGTTCGAAGGTGAACGTGTAGAACGTGGTGACGTAATTTCCGACGGTCCGGAAGCGCCGCACGACATTCTGCGTCTGCGTGGTGTTCATGCTGTGACTCGTTACATCGTTAACGAAGTACAGGACGTATACCGTCTGCAGGGCGTTAAGATTAACGATAAACACATCGAAGTTATCGTTCGTCAGATGCTGCGTAAAGCTACCATCGTTAACGCGGGCAGCTCCGACTTCCTGGAAGGCGAACAGGTTGAATACTCTCGCGTCAAGATCGCAAACCGCGAACTGGAAGCGAACGGCAAAGTGGGTGCAACTTACTCCCGCGATCTGCTGGGTATCACCAAAGCGTCTCTGGCAACCGAGTCCTTCATCTCCGCGGCATCGTTCCAGGAGACCACTCGCGTGCTGACCGAAGCAGCCGTTGCGGGCAAACGCGACGAACTGCGCGGCCTGAAAGAGAACGTTATCGTGGGTCGTCTGATCCCGGCAGGTACCGGTTACGCGTACCACCAGGATCGTATGCGTCGCCGTGCTGCGGGTGAAGCTCCGGCTGCACCGCAGGTGACTGCAGAAGACGCATCTGCCAGCCTGGCAGAACTGCTGAACGCAGGTCTGGGCGGTTCTGATAACGAGTAATCGTTAATCCGCAAATAACGTAAAAACCCGCTTCGGCGGGTTTTTTTATGGGGGGAGTTTAGGGAAAGAGCATTTGTCAGAATATTTAATGAATTTCTGGATACTCATAATCAATGTAGAGATGACTAATATCCTGAAACTGACTGAACTAATTGAGTCAAGCTCGGCAAGAATTCGATACTATTCCTGTGTGACTTTCTTAAGGAACGAGAATGAAACAGGAAGTGGAGAAGTGGCGACCTTTTGGACATCCGGATGGTGATATTCGTGATTTATCATTTCTTGATGCTCATCAGGCTGTCTACGTTCAGCATCATGAGGGCAAAGAGCCTTTAGAGTATCGCTTCTGGGTTACCTACTCTCTTCACTGCTTCACAAAAGATTATGAACATCAGACTAACGAAGAAAAACAATCGTTAATGTACCACGCGCCTAAAGAATCTCGTCCCTTCTGCCAGCACCGTTATAACTTAGCGCGCATACACTTAAAAAGAACCATTTTGGCGCTGCCAGAAAGCAACGTTATTCATGCTGGGTATGGTAGCTATGCCGTGATTGAAGTGGATTTAAACGGAGGAGACAAGGCATTTTACTTTGTTGCGTTCAGGGCTTTCAGGGAAAAGAAAAAACTTCGTTTGCATGTAACTAGCGCTTATCCCATTTCTGAAAAACAGAAAGGTAAATCAGTGAAATTTTTCACCATTGCCTACAACTTATTGAGAAATAAGCAGCTTCCTCAGCCCTCAAAATAACAAAACCCACCTTAAGGTGGGTTTCGCCAGAGAATTATCTCTGGTATTCAGAACGCCATTACCGGACTTTGCCTTGACCTTGCGATAATCGCAGGTTGCGGGATGTCTGAATTTCTTCAGTCTGCTGCATCCTGGAAGATGAGAACATGTGTTCTTATTTTCGTCTCTATCATAGTTGAGTATTTACTCTCTTACAATCAGATCTCTTTCATTGCTCAACAGGCGATGGCTTCAGACTTTGCATTACGGAATTTTTAAGAAAGGCAGGGCGAAACGAGGAAGAAGCTTTTCGCCCTGGACAACATTCCTGCTGACGGCACTACCATAAAAAAACGCAACGCTTTCAACAACCTTGCGTTTTTCATCTTCCGTAGCGGCTCGTAATAAATTTACGTTCTTACATTCTGTCTCATGGCCTTTGCGAGGCGCGTCCCAGATAGCTGTCCCAGTCTTTCCATACCGGCTGCAAACCCTGAGCGGTTAACGCGGCAGCAACCGCTTCCGGTCTGCGATCGTCGTGCGGTGAGAACTGTTCCAACTCGGGGTGATTATCAGCATAGCCACCTGGCTGCGTTTTCGAGAAGGCGCTGACGTTATTGATCGCCAGCGGAATAACGCGATCGCGAAACCACGGTGATTCCCGCGTGGAGAGTGACAGTTCAATCTCCGGTGCAAGCAGTCGGAAGGCGCAGATGGTTTGCACTAACTGGCGTTCATCCATAATCGACGCAGGCTCAATGCCGCCAGTACATGGACGCAGGCGTGGGAAGGAGACAGAGTAGCGGCTTTGCCAGTAATGCTGTTGCAGCCATAGCAAATGTTCTGCAACCATATAGCAGTCAACTCGCCAGTTGTCGGAAAGGCCAATTAGCGCGCCGAGGCCAATCTTATCAATCCCCGCACGCCCCAGCCGATCCGGCGTTTCCAGCCGCCAGAAGAAGTCCTGTTTTTTCCCTTTCAGATGATGGCGGGCGTATGTCGCCTCGTGATACGTCTCCTGATAAACCATCACGCCATCGAGACCAAGCTGTTTTAGCTCGGCATATTCCGCCTCCGCCAGCGGTTGTACTTCCATCTGTAGTGAAGAGAACTGTTCACGCAGGGCAGGGAGATGACGACGAAAGTAATCCATCCCCACTTTCGCCTGATGTTCACCGGTGACTAAAAGCAGATGTTCAAAGCCCATCTCCCGTATAGCGGCGCTTTCCCTGGCAATATCCGCTTCATCCAGCGTTTTGCGCTTGATGCGGTTGCTCATAGAGAATCCGCAGTACGTGCAGTCGTTAGCGCAAAGATTGGAAAGATAAAGCGGGACGTAGAAACTAACTGTGTTGCCAAATCGCTGACGGGTCAGACGCTGCGCCCGTTGGGCCAGTTGTTCCAGATAGCCACTGGCGGCTGGCGATAACAGCGCCATCATATCGTCGCGGGTGAGTTGCGAGGCATTTAGCGCCCACTCTACGTCAGCAGCCGTTTTGCCGTTGATACGCAGGCGGATGTCGTCCCAGTCCAGTTGTCGCCAGCGATCGCTGAAGGTTTTCATACCGATGCCTCCAGAAATCCGGTCAGCGGGCTGGTGGCATGAGCAAAATAACTGCGGCTGCCCGGTCCGGCCTGACGTGCCAGCAGGCCTGCTTCTACCGCCAGACGAAATGCCTTCGCCATGTTGACGGGATCGTCCGCGACGGCAATTGCCGTATTCACTAACACCGCGTCGGCCCCCATTTCCAGCGCCTGCGCGGCATGGCTGGGAACGCCGATGCCAGCATCGACAACCACCGGCACTGTGGCCTGCTGGATAATAATCTCCAGCATGGCGCGGGTTTCCAGTCCCTGATTCGAGCCAATCGGCGCGCCGAGCGGCATCACCGCTGCACAGCCGACTTCTTCCAGACGTTTACACAATACCGGATCGGCCCCGCAGTAAGGCAGCACGACAAATCCCTGTTGTACCAGCGTTTCGGCGGCTTTCAGGGTTTCGATGGGATCGGGCAACAGCCAGCGGGCGTCAGGGTGAATCTCTAATTTTAACCAGTTTGTGCCTAACGCTTCACGAGCCAGATGGGCGGCGAAAATGGCTTCTTCCGCTGTTTTCGCCCCGGATGTATTTGGCAGCAGGGTCACACCCGCCGCGATAAGCGGTTCGAGGATAGCGTCGTTGTGCTGGCGCAAGTCGACACGTTTCATCGCCAGTGTCACCAGCTGGCTGCCGGAAGCGCGGATCGCCTCCACCATCAGTTGTGAAGAAGCGAATTTCCCTGTGCCGGTAAACAGATGTGAATCAAACGTTTTGTCCGCAATACGTAACATTTCAACCCCCTGCAATAACCTGAAAAAGCAGGATCTGGTCGCCATCCTGCACGATATGTTGCGCCCACTGCTCACGCGGGACGATTTGCTGATTAATCGCCAGAGCCGCGCCCGCTTGTCGTTGGTCGAGTTGCTCCAGTAGTTCGTGAACAGTTTGCCCGGCGGCGCACTGCATCGGTTGATCGTTAAACAGGATCTGCATTGCTTCCTCCGCATACCGGGCAACCACTGGCGCGGCGCAACGCCAGGCTGCGCCACTGGCTCGATTTACCGTCGAACAGTCGGAGTTCTCCCGCAGGTGTCTCTATACCGCTTAATAACTTAATGGCTTCCAGTGCCTGCAAAGTGCCCATAACCCCGACCACCGGGCCAACCACGCCCGCCGTGCGGCAGTTGCGTTCTGGCTCCTGGTTATCTGGCCACAGGCAGCGGTAACACCCCTGCTCCCAGGGCGGCGTCAGTACCATCAACTGACCGCCAAATCCGACCGCGCTGGCGGTGATAAGCGGCGTGTTGAGTGCCACGCAGGCGGCATTAATCTCCTGGCGAGTCGCCATATTGTCGGTACAGTCGAGCACCACATCGGCCCGTGCAACCGCATCTTTTAACGCCTCACCCGTTAACCGTTGTTGTAATGCTGTCAGTTGAATGTCGGGATTCAACTGTGTCAGTCGCTGTTGGCTGACCTGCGATTTCGGGCGATCGATATCTTCAGTGGTAAAGAGGATTTGTCGTTGCAGATTGCTTAAATGCACATCGTCGTCATCTGCCAGTACCAGCGTCCCGACGCCAGCGCCCGCCAGGTACAGCGCAGCAGGTGTACCCAGCCCGCCCAGACCGATAATCAGCACCTGGCTGTCGAGCAGTTTTTGCTGCCCGTCCAGAGCGATATCGTCGAGCAGGATTTGGCGGCTATAACGCATAAAGTCACGGTCATTCATCGCCAACTCCTGCAATTTCCAGCAACTGTGCCGTTGCCAAACGCCAGTCTGCGGCTTGAGTAATGGCGCTGACGACGGCGATACTGCCGACACCCGTTGCTATCACCGCAGGCGCGCGTGCCAGACTGATACCGCCAATCGCCACGGTGGGATAATCCGCCAGTCGCTCAACATGCCGTGCCAGCTGTTCCAGCCCCTGCGGTGCAGAAGGCATCTGTTTGGTTTGCGTCGGGAACACATGTCCCAGCGCGATATAAGAGGGGCGTGCTGCCAGCGCGACGTCGATTTCCATATCGTCATGTGTCGAAACGCCCAGTCGCAGGCCTGCCGCGCGGATGGCATTGAGATCGGTGGCTTGCAAATCTTCCTGCCCCAAATGGACGCCATACGCCTGATGCTTGATCGCCAGCCGCCAGTAATCGTTGATAAACAATCGCGCGTTATAGCGGCGGCCCAGCGCAATTGCCGCCACGACATCGGCTTCCACCTCTTCATCGCGCCGATCTTTGATGCGTAGCTGGAGAGTACGTACGCCTGCATCCAACAGACGTTCGATCCACTGTACGCTGTCCACCACCGGGTACAGTCCTAAACGAAAAGGTACAGGAGGAAAATCAGGCTGATACATCACGCTTCCTCCTTACGCAGGTAGATTTCTCCGCCTCTGGCACGGAAGTTCTCCGACATATCCACCATTCCCATTTCAATAGTTTGCGTGGCGGCGTAATCACGCACTTCCTGGCTGATTTTCATCGAGCAAAATTTCGGTCCACACATGGAGCAAAAATGGGCGACTTTGCCGGACTCTTGGGGCAGGGTTTCATCGTGATAAGCGCGGGCGGTAAACGGGTCGAGGGCCAGATTAAACTGGTCTTCCCAGCGAAATTCGAAGCGGGCTTTCGACATGGCGTTATCGCGAATTTGCGCGCCCGGATGCCCTTTCGCCAGGTCAGCGGCGTGGGCGGCAATCTTATAGGTGATAAGCCCCTGCTTAACATCTTCTTTATTAGGCAGACCCAGATGCTCTTTTGGCGTTACGTAACAGAGCATCGCGCAGCCAAACCAGCCAATCATCGCCGCACCAATCCCCGACGTGAAGTGGTCATAGCCCGGCGCAATATCGGTAGTTAGCGGCCCCAGAGTGTAAAACGGCGCTTCGTGGCAGTGCTCTAACTCCTCGGTCATATTGCGGCGGATCATCTGCATCGGCACGTGGCCTGGGCCTTCAATCATCACCTGCACATCATATTCCCAGGCGATTTTGGTCAGTTCGCCCAGCGTATGCAGCTCGGCAAACTGCGCTTCATCGTTGGCGTCCTGAATAGAACCGGGGCGCAGACCGTCGCCCAGCGACAGCGAAACGTCATAAGCGGCACAGATTTCACAAATTTCGCGGAAGTGTTGATAGAGGAAATTTTCCTGATGATGGGAGAGGCACCATTTCGCCATAATCGAACCGCCGCGAGAGACGATACCGGTCAGGCGTTTCGCGGTCATCGGCACGTAGCGCAGCAGCACCCCTGCATGGATAGTGAAGTAATCCACACCTTGCTCGGCCTGTTCCAGCAGCGTGTCGCGGAACGCTTCCCAGGTAAGATCTTCGGCGATCCCGTTAACCTTCTCCAGCGCCTGGTAGATCGGCACTGTACCGATCGGCACCGGGCTGTTACGCAAAATCCACTCGCGGGTTTCGTGAATATAGCGACCGGTGGAGAGATCCATCACCGTATCCGCTCCCCAGCGCGTGGACCATACCAGCTTTTCCACTTCTTCTTCGATGGAAGAGGTGACCGCTGAGTTGCCGATATTGGCGTTAACTTTTACCAGGAAGTTACGGCCAATAATCATCGGCTCCGATTCCGGATGATTAATGTTGGCCGGGATAATCGCACGTCCGGCAGCAACTTCATCACGGACAAATTCCGCAGTGATATTTTCCGGCAGACGTGCGCCAAAGCTCATTCCCGGATGCTGGTGGCGTAAAACTTCGCTACGGATGCGCTCGCGGCCCATATTCTCGCGGATGGCGATGAATTCCATTTCCGGTGTGATGATGCCCTGGCGGGCGTAGTGCAGTTGTGTGACGCGGCGTCCTGCTTTGGCGCGTTTTGGCGTTAATACGCCGCTAAAACGCAGCTCGTCGAGGCCATCATCTGCCAGCCGCGCTTTAGTGTAATCGGAACTGCGCACGGTAAGTTCTTCGGTATCGCCGCGCGCATCGATCCACGGCTGGCGTAGTTTTGCCAGCCCTTGTTGCACGTTAATGGCAATCTGCGGATCGCCATACGGGCCGGAGGTGTCGTAGACCGGAATCGCTTCGTTTTCTTCGTACTGCGGCTGTTCTTTGCTACCGCCAATTAGCGTCGGGCTAAGCTGGATCTCACGCATCGGCACGCGCACGCCGGGTTGTGTGCCAGTGATATAAATGCGTTTTGAGTTGGGAAAGGTGGTGCCTTCCAGGGTATCGATAAAATGTTGGGCCCGGGCGCGTTGTTCGCGGCGGGTCAGTTTTGTTGCAGACATAGCTCATTCCAAAAAGTTAAGGACGTGGCTTGTCAGACGACGGATGAAGCAAGAGACGATCGCCGCAAAGGCGATGCGATAGCAGATTAACTCTTGTTCCCTTCGCAGGTATTAGCCTGATCAGGTTCCGCGGATCCCGAATAAACGGTCTCAGCCAGTTAAGGCACTCCGACAAGAAATTAGCCCCCACAAACGGGGCGTTGAATGTAAATTACGCGTTAACAGCGCAGAACTCAAGCAGGATGTTTGACGCGGGCAGCGTCAAGCACCAGCAGAATCAGCTTATCTTCCAGCACAAAGCGCGCTTCCAGCGCCTCGCCGATGTCAGATAAAACCTGTTGAAACTCAAGGTAATTATCATGATCGATGGCGGTTTCCAGGCTGGAATCGTAGTAATCCATAATCTGTTGGGTATTGGCTTCGAGTTGCGGCCAAATCTTCGCGGCGCGCGCGAGTTGCCCGTTGCCTTCCAGCTTATGAAGAATGCGCTCATAAATACTGAAATGCCCGGCAGACAAGTAATCGACCAGGCTCTGACAAAAATCATCAAGGGCTTTTTCGTTTAGCCTCATGTACGATTCTTTGCCAGGCTTAATGCCAACCAGATTGTAGTAAGCCACGAGCAGATGCTTACGTACATGTAGCCAGCGATCAACCAGTTTGTTACTTCCTCTGACGCGCTCCGTCAGGTTATCGAGCTGGTTAAGCATGATTGACTCCGCAAGTTTGTATTCAAAAACTGCTCAGTGAGAAATGTAAAAACCATGTTAAACATGCCAGTGATGCAAAGGTAGTGCAAGAGCTATGGATCGTATAATTGAAAAATTAGATCACGGCTGGTGGGTCGTCAGCCATGAACAAAAATTATGGTTGCCGAAGGGAGAATTGCCATATGGCGAAGCGGCAAATTTCGATCTTGTGGGTCAGCGCGCACTACAAATCGGCGAATGGCAGGGGGAACCTGTTTGGTTAATACAACAGCAGCGGCGTCACGATATGGGGTCGGTACGTCAGGTCATTGATCTCGATGTTGGGCTGTTTCAACTGGCCGGACGTGGCGTGCAACTGGCGGAGTTTTACCGATCGCATAAATACTGTGGTTACTGCGGGCATGAAATGTATCCAAGCAAAACCGAATGGGCGATGCTGTGCAGCCATTGCCGTGAGCGTTACTACCCGCAAATCGCCCCCTGCATTATTGTTGCCATCCGTCGCGATGATTCGATCCTCCTCGCCCAGCATACCCGCCATCGTAACGGTGTCCATACGGTACTTGCCGGATTCGTCGAAGTGGGCGAAACCCTCGAGCAGGCGGTCGCGCGGGAAGTGATGGAAGAGAGCGGAATTAAAGTTAAACACTTGCGTTATGTGACTTCCCAGCCGTGGCCGTTTCCTCAGTCTTTAATGACCGCGTTTATGGCGGAATATGACAGCGGCGACATCGTGATCGACCCGAAAGAATTGCTCGAGGCGAACTGGTATCGCTATGACGATTTGCCGTTACTCCCGCCGCCCGGCACCGTAGCGCGCCGTCTGATAGAAGATACGGTGGCGATGTGTCGGGCAGAGTATGAGTGATGATACACTGACCGCCTGACGCACTAAGGAACAGCCAAAATGACCGAACTTAAAAACGATCGTTATCTGCGGGCGCTGCTGCGCCAGCCCGTTGATGTCACTCCAGTATGGATGATGCGCCAGGCGGGTCGCTATCTACCGGAATATAAAGCCACGCGCGCCCAGGCGGGCGATTTTATGTCGCTGTGCAAAAACGCCGAGCTGGCGTGCGAAGTGACTTTGCAACCGCTGCGTCGCTACCCGCTGGATGCGGCGATCCTCTTTTCCGATATCCTCACCGTGCCGGACGCGATGGGGTTAGGGCTCTATTTTGAGGCCGGAGAAGGTCCGCGTTTTACCTCGCCAGTCACCTGCAAAGCTGACGTCGATAAACTGCCAATTCCGGACCCGGAAGATGAGCTGGGTTACGTGATGAACGCGGTGCGTACCATTCGTCGCGAACTGAAAGGCGAAGTGCCGCTGATTGGTTTTTCCGGCAGCCCGTGGACGCTGGCAACCTACATGGTGGAAGGCGGCAGCAGCAAAGCGTTCACCGTGATCAAAAAAATGATGTATGCCGATCCGCAGGCGCTGCACGCTCTGCTCGATAAACTGGCGAAAAGCGTCACTCTGTATCTGAATGCGCAGATTAAAGCCGGTGCTCAGGCAGTGATGATTTTCGACACCTGGGGCGGTGTGCTTACCGGGCGCGATTATCAACAGTTCTCGCTCTATTACATGCATAAAATTGTTGATGGTTTACTGCGTGAAAACGACGGTCGCCGCGTACCGGTCACGCTGTTTACCAAAGGCGGCGGACAGTGGCTGGAAGCGATGGCAGAAACCGGTTGCGATGCGCTGGGCCTCGACTGGACAACGGACATCGCCGATGCGCGCCGCCGTGTGGGCAATAAAGTCGCGTTGCAGGGTAATATGGATCCGTCGATGCTGTACGCGCCGCCTGCCCGCATTGAAGAAGAAGTAGCGACTATACTTGCAGGTTTCGGTCACGGCGAAGGTCATGTCTTTAACCTTGGTCACGGCATTCATCAGGATGTGCCGCCAGAACATGCTGGCGTGTTCGTGGAGGCAGTGCATCGATTGTCTGAACAGTATCACCGCTAAGGAGCGATTATGGATCTCGCGTCATTACGCGCTCAACAAATCGAACTGGCTTCTTCTGTGATCCGCGAGGATCGACTCGATAAGGATCCGCCGGATCTGATCGCCGGAGCCGATGTCGGGTTTGAGCAGGGCGGAGAAGTGACGCGAGCGGCGATGGTGCTGCTGAAATACCCCTCGCTTGAGCTGGTGGAGTATAAAGTGGCCCGCATCGCTACCACCATGCCTTACATTCCAGGTTTTCTTTCCTTCCGCGAATATCCTGCGCTCCTGGCAGCGTGGGAGATGCTGTCACAAAAACCTGATTTAGTGTTTGTCGATGGTCATGGGATCTCGCATCCTCGCCGTCTTGGCGTCGCCAGCCATTTTGGTTTGCTGGTGGATGTGCCGACCATTGGCGTAGCGAAAAAACGACTATGCGGTAAATTCGAACCGCTCTCCAGCGAACCGGGCGCGCTGGCCCCACTGATGGATAAAGGCGAGCAGCTGGCCTGGGTCTGGCGCAGCAAAGCGCGCTGTAACCCGTTGTTTATCGCTACCGGCCATCGGGTCAGCGTGGACAGCGCGCTGGCGTGGGTACAACGCTGCATGAAAGGCTATCGTCTGCCGGAGCCAACGCGCTGGGCGGACGCGGTGGCCTCGGAACGTCCGGCGTTCGTGCGCTATACAGCAAATCAGCCCTAATTCAGGTAAACTGCGGGTAATTTCCGTATTTGAGAACTCAACATGTTACAAAACCCAATTCATCTGCGTCTGGAGCGCCTGGAAAGCTGGCAGCATGTCACTTTCATGGCTTGCTTATGCGAACGCATGTACCCCAATTACGCCATGTTCTGCCAGCAAACCGGTTTTGGTGATGGGCAAATTTACCGTCGTATTCTCGATCTCATCTGGGAAACGCTGACCGTTAAAGACGCAAAAGTAAATTTCGACAGCCAACTGGAGAAATTTGAAGAAGCGATTCCTTCAGCCGACGATTTCGATCTGTACGGCGTTTATCCGGCAATCGATGCCTGCGTGGCGTTAAGTGAACTGGTCCATTCGCGTTTGAGTGGTGAAACGCTCGAACACGCGGTGGAAGTGAGTAAGACCTCCATCACGACCGTTGCGATGCTGGAAATGACTCAGGCTGGTCGCGAAATGAGCGATGAAGAGCTCAAAGAAAACCCAGCTGTAGAGCAAGAATGGGACATTCAGTGGGAAATATTCCGACTTTTAGCTGAGTGCGAAGAACGCGATATCGAGCTGATAAAAGGCCTTAGGGCAGACCTGCGTGAGGCGGGTGAGAGCAATATTGGTATAATTTTTCAGCAATAAGACCAGAAAACGTGATTTAACGCCTGATTTGTCATACCTGGAGTCTTCCCTTTCGCCCCCCGTCTGGTCTACATTTGGGGGGCGAAAAAAAGTGGCTATCGGTGCGTGTATGCAGGAGAGTGCTATTCTGGCATTTCCGTCGCACTCGATGCTTAGCAAGCGATAAACACATTGTAAGGATAACTTATGAACAAGACTCAACTGATTGATGTAATTGCAGAGAAAGCAGAACTGTCCAAAACCCAGGCTAAAGCTGCTCTGGAGTCCACTCTGGCTGCAATTACTGAGTCTCTGAAAGAAGGCGATGCTGTACAACTGGTTGGTTTCGGTACCTTCAAAGTGAACCACCGCGCTGAGCGTACTGGCCGCAACCCGCAGACCGGTAAAGAAATCAAAATTGCCGCAGCTAACGTACCGGCATTTGTTTCTGGCAAGGCACTGAAAGACGCAGTTAAGTAAGATTGCGTGGCAGTGAACAGTTTTAACGAAGGGGTGGTTTCACCCCTTTTGTCTTTCTGGCGTCGATCATTGATGCTGGCTGGCGCTCTGTTTCTCACTGCCTGTAGCCACAACTCTTCACTTCCTCCCTTTACCGCCAGTGGATTTGCTGAAGACCAGGGCGCGGTACGTATCTGGCGAAAAGACAGCGGCGATAATGTGCATCTGCTTGCCGTGTTTAGCCCGTGGCGCAGTGGCGATACCACGACGCGAGAGTATCGCTGGCAGGGCGATAACCTCACGCTCATCAATATCAATGTTTACAGCAAACCGCCGGTGAACATTCGCGCGCGTTTTGACGATCGCGGTGATCTGAGCTTTATGCAACGTGAATCCGATGGGGAAAAGCAGCAGCTTTCTAACGACCAAATCGATTTATACCGTTATCGTGCTGATCAGATCCGCCAGATTAGCGATGCCTTACGTCAGGGGAGAGTCGTGCTGCGCCAGGGGCGCTGGCATGCGATGGAACAGACCGTGACCACCTGTGAAGGGCAAACCATTAAACCTGATTTAGATTCGCAGGCGATAGCGCATATCGAGCGCCGCCAGAGCCGCTCTTCTGTTGATGTCAGCGTGGCATGGCTGGAAGCGCCCGAAGGTTCGCAATTACTGTTAGTGGCAAACTCTGATTTCTGTCGCTGGCAACCCAACGAGAAAACGTTCTGATTTACCAGTGGCCCATACCCATATGACCGCCACCACCGCAGCCGCCGTAACCCATTCCGGTACCGCGCGGAATACCCGCTTCAGCCATCGCAATATCTCGTTTCACCCGTAACTCATCTAACGACTGACGCAAATTCTCCATCTCTTTGGCGACCGCGTTAATTTTGCTGCTATCCGGTGGGTTCGCGGCTAACAGGGCATTGTATTCATAACGCTTCGTCACCAGTTGCTGTTGCAGTGCGCTGCTTTGAGCGTAAAAGTCATTATGGATTTTCTGCCACGCTGTCTGTTGTTCGCTGGTCAAAGGCGCGGCATTTTGCTGCCACATACCGTGTCCGCCGTGAGCAAATGCAGATGTCGATCCCATCGCCATTGCTGAAAGCGCCATCATCACCAGGGCAATTTTCGTGTTCCGTTTCATGGTTAATCCTCCAGTGGTTGTCTTACTTCGGGTATTGCATCTTCCGTGCCAACGATGAAACGCTGATATGACGGGTAATCTGGCATGATAAACGAGTAAAAATGACTCGCCTGCGGCGGGTAGCGAGTCATTTTTACTCATTGAAACTTAAGCCTTTGTGTTACAGCGCAGGGTAAGCGCTGATAAAAGATGGCATGATTTCTGCTGTCAGAAAGGGATGAGCAGGCAAAGAAGAAGATGCGTTTTATGCAACGTTCTAAAGACTCCTTAGCTAAATGGTTAAGCGCGATCCTCCCCGTGGTCATTGTTGGGCTGGTAGGGTTGTTTGCGGTGACGGTGATTCGCGATTATGGGCGCGAGACTGCCGCCGCCAGACAAACGCTGCTGGAAAAAGGCAGTGTACTTATTCGCGCTCTTGAATCCGGCTCGCGCGTCGGCATGGGGATGCGCATGCATCATGCGCAGCAGCAGGCCTTACTGGAAGAAATGGCCGGGCAGCCTGGAGTACGTTGGTTTGCGGTCACGGATGAACAAGGAACAATCGTGATGCATAGCAACTCCGGCATGGTGGGAAAACAGCTTTATTCCCCGCAGGAAATGCAGCAGTTACATCCGGAAGATGAAGAAGCGTGGCGGCGGATCGATAGCGCAGACGGTGAGCCTGTTCTGGAAATTTATCGCCAGTTTCAACCGATGTTTGCTGCTGGAATGCACCGGATGCGCCATATGCAGCAGTATGCCGCGACACCACAAGCAATTTTCATCGCTTTCGACGCCAGTAATATTGTGAGTGCCGAAGATCGTGAGCAGAGAAACACCCTGATTATCCTCTTCGCCCTGGCGACGGTCTTGCTGGCAAGCGTATTGTCATTCTTCTGGTATCGCCGCTATCTGCGCTCGCGCCAGCTTCTACAAGATGAAATGAAGCGCAAAGAGAAGCTGGTGGCGCTGGGGCATCTTGCGGCAGGCGTTGCCCACGAAATCCGTAACCCACTTTCCTCGATTAAAGGACTGGCGAAATACTTTGCCGAGCGCGCGCCTGCAGGGGGAGAAGCGCATCAACTGGCGCAGGTGATGGCGAAAGAGGCCGACCGTTTAAACCGCGTGGTAAGCGAGTTGCTGGAACTGGTTAAGCCAACGCATCTGGCTTTGCAGGCGGTGGATCTCAACACGCTGATTAACCACTCATTACAGCTGGTAAGCCAGGATGCAAACAGCCGGGAGATCCAGTTATGCTTTACCGCCAACGACACATTACCGGAAATTCAGGCCGATCCGGACAGGCTGACTCAGGTCCTGTTGAATCTCTATCTCAATGCTATTCTGGCGATTGGTCAGCATGGCGTGATTAGCGTGACGGCCAGCGAAAGCGGCGCGGGCGTGAAAATCAGCGTTACCGACAGCGGTAAGGGAATTGCGGCAGATCAGCTTGAAGCCATCTTCACTCCGTACTTCACCACCAAAGCCGAAGGCACCGGATTGGGGCTGGCGGTCGTGCATAATATTGTTGAACAACACGGTGGTACAATTCAGGTCGCAAGCCAGGAGGGAAAAGGCTCAACGTTCACCCTCTGGCTTCCGGTCAATATTACGCGTAAGGACCCACAAGGATGACGCACGATAATATCGATATTCTGGTGGTGGATGATGACATTAGCCACTGCACTATTTTGCAGGCTTTACTGCGCGGCTGGGGCTATAACGTCGCGCTGGCGAACAGCGGGCGACAGGCGCTGGAGCAGGTGCGGGAACAGGTTTTTGATCTTGTGCTTTGCGATGTGCGAATGGCGGAGATGGACGGCATCGCCACGCTGAAAGAGATCAAAGCGTTAAACCCGGCAATTCCGGTGCTGATTATGACTGCGTACTCCAGCGTCGAGACGGCGGTAGAGGCACTGAAAACTGGGGCGCTGGATTATCTCATCAAGCCGCTGGATTTCGATAACCTACAGGCGACGCTGGAAAAGGCGCTCGCGCATACGCACAGTATTGATGCTGAAACACCTGCGGTGACTGCCAGCCAGTTCGGTATGGTCGGTAAAAGCCCGGCGATGCAACACCTGCTCAGTGAAATCGCCCTCGTCGCGCCATCGGAAGCCACGGTGCTGATCCACGGCGATTCCGGCACCGGTAAAGAGCTGGTCGCCAGGGCGATTCACGCCAGTAGCGCACGTAGCGAAAAACCGCTGGTAACGCTCAACTGTGCGGCACTTAACGAATCCTTGCTGGAATCTGAATTGTTCGGTCACGAAAAAGGGGCGTTTACTGGAGCCGATAAACGCCGGGAAGGGCGCTTTGTTGAGGCGGACGGCGGCACGCTGTTTCTCGATGAAATTGGCGATATCTCGCCGATGATGCAGGTGCGTCTGCTGCGTGCGATTCAGGAGCGCGAAGTTCAGCGTGTCGGTAGCAACCAGACTATCTCGGTTGATGTCCGGCTGATTGCGGCGACCCATCGCGATCTTGCCGCAGAGGTGAATGCCGGGCGTTTTCGCCAGGATCTCTACTATCGCCTGAATGTGGTGGCGATTGAAGTACCATCGCTGCGGCAACGGCGGGAAGATATCCCTCTGCTGGCTGGCCATTTTCTTCAGCGCTTTGCCGAGCGTAATCGCAAGGCGGTAAAAGGCTTTACGCCACAGGCGATGGATTTGCTGATCCACTACGACTGGCCGGGAAATATTCGTGAACTGGAAAACGCGGTGGAACGGGCGGTAGTGCTGCTGACCGGGGAATATATTTCCGAACGCGAGCTGCCGCTGGCGATTGCCGGTACGCCGATCCCGCTGGGGCAAAGTCAGGATATTCAGCCGCTGGTGGAAGTCGAAAAAGAAGTGATTCTGGCGGCACTGGAGAAAACGGGCGGCAACAAAACCGAAGCCGCCCGTCAGTTAGGGATCACGCGCAAAACGCTATTGGCAAAACTGTCGCGTTAGTTCTGCTCGCGTTCGATGGCGCGCCAACCGATATCTTTCCGGCAGAAGCAATCATCCCAGTGGATATCGGTCATTAAGGCGTAGGCGCGTTTCTGCGCTTCTGCCACGGTATGACCCAGCGCGGTGACGCACAGTACGCGCCCGCCGCTGGTTACCACCTGCTCGTCATCCGCCAGTTTCGTGCCCGCGTGGAACACTTTGCCGTCAGCCACTTCTTCCAGCGGCAGGCCGTGGATCACATCGCCGGTGCGGTAATCGCCCGGATATCCACCCGCAGCCATCACCACGCCGAGAGAAGCACGTTCATCCCACTCTGACGTTTTCTCGTCCAGTTTGCCTTCACAGGCCGCCAGGCAGAGCTCAACCAGATCGGACTTCATGCGCAGCATAATCGGCTGGGTTTCCGGATCGCCAAAGCGGCAGTTAAATTCAATAACCTTCGGATTGCCCTGTTTGTCGATCATCAGGCCCGCGTAGAGAAAACCGGTGTAGGTGTTGCCTTCCGCCGCCATGCCTTTCACGGTTGGCCAGATAATACGTTCCATGGTGCGCTGATGAACTTCATCGGTTACTACCGGCGCGGGGGAGTAAGCGCCCATCCCGCCCGTGTTTGGTCCGGTATCTTTATCGCCTACGCGTTTGTGATCCTGGCTGGTAGCCATCGGCAGCACATGCTCGCCGTCCACCATCACGATAAAGCTCGCTTCTTCGCCATCGAGGAACTCTTCGATAACGATGCGATGACCCGCGTCGCCAAAAGCGTTGCCCGCCAGCATATCGTGAACAGCCGCTTCCGCTTCTTCCAGCGTCATCGCCACGATAACGCCTTTCCCGGCAGCCAGACCGTCCGCTTTAATGACGATTGGCGCGCCTTTCTCACGCAGATACGCCAGCGCAGGTTCTACCTCGGTGAAGTTCTGGTATTCCGCCGTAGGGATCTTATGGCGGGCCAGGAAATCTTTGGTAAACGCTTTTGAGCCTTCCAGTTGGGCCGCACCTGCGGTTGGGCCGAAGATTTTCAGCCCGGCGGCGCGGAAGGTATCGACCACGCCTTTCACCAGCGGCGCTTCCGGGCCGACGATGGTCAGATCAATCTTTTCGTTTTGTGCGAAATCCAACAGCGCCGGGATATCGGTCACGCCGATAGCAACGTTTTGCAGCGCGGGTTCCAGCGCAGTGCCTGCATTACCCGGAGCAACAAAAACAGTCTCAACCAGCGGCGACTGGGCCGCTTTCCAGGCCAGCGCGTGCTCGCGCCCGCCGTTACCAATCACTAATACTTTCATCTATTGCTCCATTAATGGCGGAAGTGGCGCATGTCGGTGAAGAGCATCGCAATACCGTGCTCGTCGGCGGCGGCAATCACTTCGTCATCACGGATGGAACCGCCTGGCTGGATTACGCAGGTCACGCCCGCAGCGGCGGCGGCATCAATACCGTCGCGGAACGGGAAGAACGCGTCAGAAGCCATCGAGGAACCTTTCACTTCCAGGCCTTCATCGGCAGCTTTAATACCGGCGATTTTCGCGGAGTACACGCGGCTCATCTGGCCCGCGCCAATACCGATGGTCATATTGTTTTTGGCATAGACGATAGCATTGGATTTCACGAACTTCGCCACTTTCCAGCAGAACAGCGCATCACGCAGTTCCTGTTCGGTCGGCTGACGTTGGGTGACGACGCGCAGTTCTTCCGCACCGACCATCCCCAGGTCACGATCCTGAACCAGCAGACCGCCGTTCACGCGTTTGAAATCAAGACCCGGAACACGCTCGCCCCACTGACCGCAGGTCAGAACGCGTACGTTCTGCTTGGCGGCGGTGATTGTCAGGGCTTCTTCGCTGGCGGAAGGCGCAATAATCACTTCGACAAACTGACGAGAAATGATGGCCTGTGCGGTTTCCGCATCCAGCTCGCGGTTAAAGGCAATGATGCCGCCGAATGCGGAGGTCGGGTCGGTTTTGTACGCGCGATCGTAAGCATCAAGAATGGAATTGCCGATAGCCACGCCGCAAGGGTTGGCGTGCTTCACAATCACACATGCCGGCTCGGCGAACTCTTTCACGCACTCCAGCGCCGCATCGGTATCGGCGATGTTGTTATAAGAGAGGGCTTTACCCTGAACCTGGGTTGCGGTAGCAACGGAGGCTTCTTTCACATTCTCTTCTATATAGAAGGCAGCCTGCTGGTGGCTGTTCTCGCCGTAACGCATATCCTGCTTCTTAATGAAGTTCAGGTTCAGCGTGCGTGGGAAGCGACCGGCGGCTTCTTTGCTTTCACCGTGGTAAGCCGGAACCATGCTGCCGAAGTAGTTGGCAATCATGCTGTCGTAGGCGGCAGTGTGTTCGAAGGCTTTGATGGCGAGGTCGAAACGGGTTGCAAGCGTCAGCGATCCTTCGTTGTCATCCATCTCTTTAATAATGGCGTCGTAGTCGCTGCTCTTCACCACGATTGCGACATCTTTATGGTTCTTGGCGGCGGAGCGCACCATCGTTGGGCCGCCGATATCGATGTTCTCAACCGCATCTTCCAGCGAGCAACCTTCACGGGCCACGGTCTGGGCGAACGGATACAGGTTAACAACCACCATATCGATAGGCTGGATCTGATGTTCTTCCATAATGGCATCGTCCTGGCCGCGACGGCCCAGAATGCCACCATGTACTTTCGGATGCAGGGTCTTCACGCGTCCATCCATCATCTCCGGGAAACCGGTGTAATCGGAAACTTCGGTTACCGGCAGACCTTTTTCTGCTAACAGACGGGCAGTGCCCCCTGTAGACAGCAGCTCCACACCGCGTGCGGAAAGTGCCTGGGCGAATTCGACGATACCGGCTTTGTCAGAAACACTGAGCAGAGCGCGGCGGACTGGACGACGTTGTTGCATGGTAAATCCCCTGGATTTGACTATTACAGAGAGCGTTAGCTGAATTTTTCGCGAAAAACTCAGCTAACGCCCCTAACGGGGCATCTTTATTTTTCGCCCGCATTGTAACGAAAACGTTTGCGCAACGCTCGCGAATTTTTCTCTTTCAATGGTGATCACAATTTTGACAGTGGTTACCGTGGGAAAAATACAGAAATTACATTGATGATTGTGGATAACTCTGTGCGTAAAAAGGTATAAAGCGGGGTTTTGCTGGGGAATGCAGCAGTCAGTCATTTTTCTGCAATTTTTCTATTGCGGCCTGCGGAGAACTCCCTATAATGCGCCTCCATCGACACGGCGGATGTGAATCACTTCACACAAACAGCCGGTTCGGTTGAAGAGAAA
>NZ_JAYQWM010000050.1:0-30125 GCF_036662595.1 Escherichia sp. Lx600-2
AGAGCGTTGCCGCAGGCAACGACCCGAAGGGCGAAGCGCGCAGCGCTGAGTAATCCTTCCCCCACCACCATCACTTTTCAAAAGTCCGTAAACTCTCAAACGAATCCGCAATTAAATATTCTGCCCATGCGGGGAAGGATGAGAAGCTTCGACCAAGGTTCGACTCGAGCGCCAATGAGAAAGCGTTGCCGCAGGCAACGACCCGAAGGGCGAAGCGCGCAGCGCTGAGTAATCCTTCCCCCACCACCATTTCTTCCTGAAATACTCAAAACCTGTTACTCCGAGCTAATTCTGCCCGATGGCACCGCGTTTACCGGACCTACAATATCCTCCCCTGTAGGTCGGATAAGCGAAGCGCATCCGACAACTCACCCCGCACCGTGCCCATAAAAAAACCCCGCCGAAGCAGGGTCTATGTGAACTAAAATTCGCTTAGTGACGAGCGCGCACCAGCTGGTACTTACGTGTCAGATACTCCACCGGTACGCTCCAGATGTGTACCAGACGCGAGAACGGGAACAGCAGGAATAACGTCATCCCCAGCACCAGGTGTAGACGGAAGATAAACGCCACACCATCGAGGTGTTGAGAAGCGCCACCGTGGAAGGTCACCACCGACTGCGCCCAGCCAACCAGTTTCAGCATCTCGCTACCGTCCATATGCTGAGCGGAGAATGGAATGGTCAGCAGGCCCAGCGCGCACTGGATAACGAGCAGCGACAGGATCAGGATATCCGCTCCGGTAGTGGTTGCACGCACGCGTGGGCTGAACAGACGACGCTTAAGCAACAGCACGCCGCCAATCAGACACAGCACGCCGCTGGCACCACCAGCAAACATCGCCATTTTCTGTTTCACTTCAATCGGCAGCCAGGCTTCATACATCCAGTGCGGCGTCAGCATACCGAAGAAGTGACCGACAAAAATCCCCAGAATACCGATATGGAACAGGTTCGACGCCAGGTTCATCCCTTTGCGATCCAGCATCTGGCTGGACGCCGCGCGCCAGGTGTACTGCCCGTAGTCATAACGCAGCCAGCTACCAATCAGGAAGACCGCCCCGGCTATATACGGGTAGATATCAAAGAAGAACATATTCAGGAATTGCATTAGTGCTGTCCTCCGGTGGTGATATTCAGATATTGCGGCGCGACGGCACCGGCAAAGCGACGCTGATGAGCAGTGATTGCTGAATCACCGCAGCCTTTGTCAGCAAAGAATTTAACCTGCTCTTCTTCCCAGACAGCATCCAGCGCCTGCGGCGTATCATCACGCGCTTCGTCGGCAATTTTTTCCGCCACTTTGTCGCTGTCGATAGCGGTATTGGCCAATTTCAGCAGCAGATCAAACAGCACGGCATAACGGCTTTCACGCTGTTGCAGACGCGCGCTCAGCAATGCCAGAATCGGCGCGATATCTTTCAAACCTTCCACGGCTTCGCTTTGCGGCAGCTGCGACAGGTACTCCAGATACAGCGGCAGATGATCCGGCAATTCGCGGCTGTTTAACTGCAAGCCGTGCTGCTCGTACTGCGCCAGCAGGTCCACCATCGCCTGGCCGCGGTCGCGGGATTCGCCGTGCACATGTTCAAACAGCAACAGTGACGTGGCGCGGCCACGGTCGAACAGTTCGCTGTACTGCGCCTGGGCATCGAGCGGATCCATCGTCGTTAAATCGCGCAGGAAAATGCCCAGCGCATGGGCATCCTCTTTTGGCAGATTTTTCGACGCGGCAATCGCCTCAAACATCTCTTGTTGATGCTGCCATAAGGCAGCATCCGGATATTCAAGGAGACGCGATACAATCACGAGTTCGATCATGGATGCGGCTCCGTTTTGCTGGTCACATCGATGGCATCGATACGACGGCTGTTGAACAGATTGAATTTGGTATCTGAACCGTGGCAGCCATCACCAAAGGTAAAGCCGCAGCCATTTTTCTCCGGGAAGGCTTCCCGTGCCAGTTCACGATGACTACTCGGCACCACAAAGCGATCTTCGTAGTTAGCAATCGCCAGATAACGGTACATCTCCTGTGCCTGGGCTTCGGTCAGACCGACCTCTTCCAGCGCACGGGTATCAACTTTACCGTCAACGGTTTCAGCACGTTTGTAATGACGCATCGCCAGCATACGTTTCAGCGCGCGCAGTACCGGTTTGGTATCACCGGCGGTCAGCAGATTCGCCAGATATTGTACCGGAATACGCAGGCTTTCGACGTCTGGCAGAATGCCGTTGCTACCCAGCTCACCCGCGTCTGCTGCAGACTGAATCGGAGACAGAGGCGGCACGTACCAGACCATCGGCAGTGTGCGATATTCTGGATGCAGCGGCAGCGCCAGTTTCCATTCCATTGCCATTTTATAAACCGGCGACTGCTGTGCAGCTTCAATAACGCTCAGCGGAATACCGTCTTTAATCGCCTGCTCGATGACTTTCGGATCGTTCGGATCGAGGAACACCTCCAGCTGACGCTGGTAGAGATCTTTCTCGTTCTCGGTGCTGGCTGCACGTTCAATCGCGTCGGCATCGTACAGCAGCACGCCAAGATAACGGATACGACCGACACAGGTTTCTGAGCACACGGTCGGCTGACCCGCTTCAATACGCGGATAGCAGAAGATGCACTTCTCAGACTTACCGCTCTTCCAGTTGAAGTAGATTTTTTTGTACGGGCATCCGGTGATGCACATACGCCAGCCACGGCATTTATCCTGGTCGATCAGGACGATGCCATCTTCTTCACGCTTGTAAATCGCACCGCTCGGGCAAGTCGCCACACATGCCGGGTTCAGGCAGTGTTCGCACAGGCGCGGCAAATACATCATGAAGGTGTTTTCGAACTGGCTATACATCGCCTTCTGGATGTTGTCGAAGTTCTTGTCTTTCGCCAGTTTGTCAAACTCACCGCCCAGGTCATCTTCCCAGTTCGGCCCTTTTTCGATTTTCGCCATCCGTTCCCCGGTAATCAGCGAACGCGGACGGGCAATCGGCTGCGATTTGCTGCCTTCCGGCGCGGTATGCAGGTTCTGATAGTCAAAATCGAACGGCTCGTAATAATCGTCGATCCCCGGCAGATGCGGGTTAGCGAAGATTTTACCCAGCAGCATGGCACGGTTACCCATGCGCGGCTGCAGTTTGCCGTTGATTTTACGGATCCAGCCGCCTTTGTATTTTTCCTGGTTTTCCCAGTCAGTCGGGAAGCCCTGGCCCGGCTTGGTTTCCACGTTGTTGAACCACGCGTATTCCACGCCTTCACGGCTGGTCCAGACGTTTTTACAGGTAACTGAACAGGTGTGGCAGCCGATGCACTTATCGAGATTCAGCACCATGCCGACTTGTGAACGAATTTTCATTTTACGCTCTCCTGTACCTGGTCATTGCCTTCGCCATCTAACCAGTCAATGTTCTTCATCTTACGCACTACAACAAACTCATCGCGGTTAGAACCTACGGTGCCGTAGTAGTTAAAGCCGTATGCCAGATGGGCATAGCCGCCGATCATATGCGTCGGTTTCGGCGTGATACGGGTGACCGAGTTATGGATACCACCACGCTGTTGGGTAATTTCCGAACCAGGCAGGTTAACGATACGTTCCTGCGCGTGGTACATCATGGTCATCCCTGCCGGAACACGCTGGCTGACAACCGCACGGGCAGTCAGAGCACCGTTGCTGTTGAATACTTCAATCCAGTCGTTATCGGCGATACCCAGATCTTTGGCATCGGCTTCACTCAACCAGACCACCGGACCACCGCGACCTAAAGTCAGCATCAGCAGGTTGTCGCTGTAGGTGGAGTGGATACCCCACTTCTGGTGCGGCGTCAGGAAGTTGAGCGCTTTTTCCGGGTTGCCGTTGGATTTCTGGCCTATCACTTCTTTCACCGAACGGGTGTCGATCGGCGGACGATAAACCAGCAGGCTTTCACCGAAATCACGCATCCACTGGTGATCCTGATACAGTTGCTGACGACCAGAGAGCGTACGCCATGGGATCAGCTCGTGAACGTTGGTGTAACCGGCGTTGTAAGAAACGTGTTCATCTTCCAGACCAGACCAGGTCGGGCTGGAGATAATTTTGCGCGGCTGTGCCTGAATATCGCGGAAGCGGATCTTCTCGTCTTCTTTATTCAGCGCCAGATGCGTATGGTCACGACCGGTAAATTCGCTCAGGGCAGCCCAGGCTTTCACGGCTACCTGACCGTTGGTTTCCGGTGCCAGTGTCAGGATCATCTCTGCCGCATCAATTGCGGTGTTCAGCATCGGCTGGCCTTTCGCCGGACCTTCCGCTTTGGTGTAGTTGAGCTTACGCAGCAGATCCATCTCGCTCTGGGTGTTCCAGGCAATCCCTTTACCGCCGTTACCGATTTTCTCCATCAGCGGGCCGATAGAGGTAAAGCGTTCGTAAGTTGCCGGATAATCGCGCTCTACGACCATAATGTGCGGTGCAGTTTTGCCTGGGATCAGGTCGCATTCGCCTTTTTTCCAGTCTTTCACATCCAGCGGCTGCGCCAGTTCAGCGGCAGAGTCGTGCTGGATAGGCAGCGTGACGATGTCGGTTTCTTTACCCAGATGGCCGACGCACACTTCGGAGAATTTCTTCGCGATGGCTTTGTAGATTTCCCAGTCGCTTTTCGCTTCCCAGGCCGGATCGACCGCCGCAGATAGCGGGTGAATAAACGGATGCATATCCGAAGTATTCATGTCGTCTTTTTCGTACCAGGTCGCCGTCGGCAAAATGATGTCGGAATAGAGACAGGTGCTCGACAGACGGAAGTCCAGCGTAACCACCAGATCCAGCTTGCCTTCCAGACCATTGTCCTGCCAGTCCACTTCTTCCGGCTTCACGCCGCCCTGCTGCCCCAGATCTTTACCCTGGATACCGTGCTCCGTCCCCAGCAGGTACTTGAGCATAAACTCATGACCTTTACCGGAAGAACCGAGCAGGTTAGAACGCCAGATGAACAGGTTGCGCGGGTGGTTTTTACCGTTTTCTGGTTGTTCTGCCGCAAAACGGATGGAACCCTCTTTCAGGGATTTCACCGTATAGTCCACCGGATTCATCCCGGCTTTTTCCGCTTCGCCAGCGATAGTCAGCGGGTTAGTGCCTAACTGCGGTGCAGACGGCAGCCAGCCCATGCGTTCTGCACGGACGTTAAAGTCGATCAGGTGTCCGGTATAACGGGATTTATCCGCCATCGGCGACAGCAACTCTTCCGCAGTCACGGTTTCATAACGCCACTGGCTGGAGTGGTTATAGAAATAAGAAGTGCTGTTCATGTGACGCGCCGGACGCTGCCAGTCAAGGGCAAACGCCAGCGGCTGCCAGCCGGTTTGCGGACGCAGTTTTTCCTGACCTACATAGTGCGCCCAGCCGCCCCCGCTCTGACCGACACAGCCGCAGAAAATCAGCATGTTGATCAGACCACGATAGTTCATATCGAGGTGATACCAGTGGTTCAGCCCCGCACCGACGATAATCATCGAACGACCGTGCGTTTTATCAGCGTTATCGGCAAATTCACGGGCGATGCGAATAATCTGGCTGCGAGAAACGCCGGTAATCTGCTCGGCCCAGGCCGGGGTATAAGCTTTCACATCGTCATAGCTGGTTGCACAGTTAACGTCGTTCAGGCCACGTTCCAGACCGTAGTTTGCCAGCGTCAGATCGTAAACGGTGGTCACCAGAGCGGTGCTGCCGTCAGCCAGTTGCAGGCGTTTCACCGGCAGCTTGTGCAGGAGCACGTTTTCCAGTTCCACTTTGTTGAAGTGTTCCGTGCCGTCGCCACCAAAGTACGGGAAGCCCACCTCAGCGATCTCATCCTGGCTACCCAGCAGGCTCAGTTGCAGCTCGGTTTCTTCGCCAGTTTTGCCGTCGCGCTGCTCAAGATTCCATTTGCCCTTCTCGCCCCAGCGGAAGCCAATAGAACCGTTCGGCGCAACCATTTCGCCATTGGTATTAAAGGCGACAGTTTTCCATTCCGGATTGTTTTCCTGACCCAGCGCATCCACCAGATCAGCAGCGCGCAGCATACGACCTGCAGCGTAGTAACCGTCGCGTTCTTCCAGCATCACCAGCATCGGCATGTCGGTGTAGCGACGCACATAGTCGGTGAAATACTGGCTTGGGTTGTCGAGGTGGAATTCACGCAGCATTACGTGGCCCATCGCCAGCGCCATTGCCGCATCGGTGCCCTGTTTCGGTGCCAGCCACAGATCGCACAGTTTGGCGATTTCAGCGTAGTCTGGTGTGACGGCAACAGTTTTGGTGCCTTTGTAACGCACTTCAGTAAAGAAGTGAGCATCCGGGGTACGCGTCTGCGGCACGTTTGAACCCCAGGCGATGATGTAGCTGGAGTTGTACCAGTCAGCAGATTCCGGTACGTCAGTTTGCTCGCCCCAGGTTTGCGGAGACGCAGGAGGCAGGTCGCAGTACCAGTCGTAGAAGCTTAAGCAAGTACCGCCAATCAGCGAGAGATAGCGTGCACCCGATGCGTAAGAAACCATCGACATTGCCGGAATTGGCGAGAAACCAGCAACACGGTCCGGGCCGTAGTTTTTGATGGTGTAAACGTTAGATGCGGCGATCAGTTCGTTCACCTCCTGCCAGGAAGAACGAACAAAACCACCGCGTCCACGCGCCTGCTTAAAGCTTTTCGCTTTATCGGCGTCTTCAATGATAGAAGCCCATGCCTCAACCGGATCGCTATGCAGCGCCTTCGCTTCACGCCACATTTTCATAAGGCGTTTGCGCATCATCGGGTATTTCAGGCGGTTGGCACTGTAAAGATACCAGGAGTAGCTGGCACCGCGCGGGCAGCCGCGAGGTTCATGGTTTGGCAGATCCGGACGGGTACGCGGATAGTCAGTCTGCTGGGTTTCCCAGGTGACCAGACCGTTTTTGACGTAGATTTTCCAGCTGCAGGAGCCGGTGCAGTTTACCCCGTGGGTAGAGCGGACGATTTTGTCATGCTGCCAACGCTGGCGATATCCATCCTCCCAGTCACGGTTGGTATTGAGAAGCTGGCCATGCCCATCGGCAAAGGTTTCACCCTTCTGTTTGAAGTAGCGAAACCGGTCCAGGAATTTACTCATCGGTTTTCTCCTGTGGGAGCCTGTCGGCCCTCTGATAAATCGACATTGCTAATGTTTAAGGGCAAGATAACGCTCTGAAACAGCGTGGGAATTGATAACGATCAAGAGTGATGGGGATGAAAAATAAAGTAAATTCCTAAGATACCCCTTTAGGATAATTAACAGTTACAGCATAACATGCTGTAAATTAAGACGTTTTATACCTGTAGTTATTTAAACTATTAAGATTTTTATGCAAATGGGTATTAAGGAGTATTCCCCATGGGTAACATATTAAAGGCTCTTAATGAAATCCGGCGAAATAAACCATATAACATTAGTATGTTGTAACTAAATGACGCATAAAAAAAGCGCGACATCATGCCGCGCAAAGGATAATCAAATATTAAGATTTATTTTTTAGAATGCCGACCATATACCGCCCAAGTAATCACTACGCAGGCGATATAGAAAATCAAAAATACTTTCATTGCGCCGACTGGCGAACCCGTTAATGCCAGCGAGCTACCGAACGCTTTCGGGATAAAGAAGCCACCAATCGCGCCAATCGCAGAGATGAAACCCAACGCCGCCGCCGTGTCGGTTGCCGCTTCACGCATCGCACGTTCGTCAGACCCCCCTTCTGCTTTCACGCGATCCATTGTCAGTTTACGGAAGATCACTGAAATCATCTGGAAAGTGGAACCACTACCCAGCCCAGCTGTCAGGAACAGCGCCAGGAAGACCGCGAAGAACGCCATGAAGCTCCCGCCCTGCCCGTCAGTCGGTAAGGTCAGGAACAGCAGGCCGCTGAAAATCGCCATCAGAATAAAGTTCACCAGCGTGACACGAGTTCCGCCCAGACGGTCAGATAATGCACCACCTGCAGAACGCGCCAGCGCACCAATAAACGGCCCGAAGAAAGCGTATTGCAGAATCTGAACATCCGGGAACTGCGTTTTTGACAGCATCGCAAAGCCCGCGGAGAAGCCGATAAAGGAGCCGAAGGTTGCCAGATACAGCAGGCTCATAATCCACAGATGCCCCCGTTTGAGTACCGGCAACTGCTCCTTGATGGAGGCTTTCGAGGTAGCAAGATCGTTCATGCCAAACCACGCCGCAATGGTGAAGATGGCAAGGAACGGCACCCATATCCAGGACGCATTCGCCAGATACAGCTCAGTCCCATCCGGCTGTTTGACGCCCTGGCTACCAAATACTGCGAAAATCGACAGTGATACCACCAGCGGAGCAACCAACTGCATGACGCTGACGCCCATGTTGCCCAGACCACCATTCAGACCCAGCGCGCCACCCTGCTTCTGTTTCGGAAAGAAGAAGCTGATGTTTGCCATACTGGAAGCGAAGTTCGCGCCAGCAAAGCCGCACAGCAGAGAGATGATGATGAAGACGCTATAAGGCGTGGAGGTATCCTGCACGGCAAACCCCAGCCAGACGCAAGGAATAATCAGAATACCGGTGCTGAACGCCGTCCAGCGACGACCACCGAAGATAGGAACCATAAAGGAGTATGGAACACGTAATAACGCGCCAGAAACCGAAGGCAGCGCAGTCAACATAAATAGCTGATCGGTCGTAAAATTAAAACCGACTTTCGGTAAGTTCACCGCAACAGCGCTGAACAACATCCATACGCAAAACGCCAGCAGCAGACAGGGAACGGAAATCCACAGGTTGCGGCTGGCAATACGTTGACCGCGTTGTTGCCAGAACGCAGGATCTTCCGGTCGCCAATCTGTAATGACAGCTCCAGTAGCCCTTTCGGGGGCGGATGAGTGACTCATAGACACCTCTGATACTCGTTTCGATGTCTGCCACCTTAGTGTCTGTAGCTAAAGGCAATTTGATGTAAATCAAACGATAAGATAACTTTATCTATCATTGATATTTATCATTACCCATAGTGAGTACAGTGATTTCATAAAAATTATGAGATTTTTCACGGTGCTGTAGAATCCCTACCCTTACCGATGTAAAGCGACTAACCACACGGCAAATAAGGAGTAACCCTTTCCGGGTATGGGTATACTTCAGCCAATAGCCGAGAATACTGCCATTCCAGAATGTATCGTCACATTCATTAAGGTTATTGCTCATTTAAAGCCTGAAGGAAGAGGTTTACATGCTTAAACGTTGTCTCTCTCCGCTCACCCTGGTTAATCAGGTTGCGCTTATTGTGTTGCTTTCTACTGCTATTGGACTGGCAGGGATGGCGGTTTCTGGCTGGCTGGTGCAAGGCGTTCAGGGCAGCGCCCATGCGATCAACAAAGCGGGATCGCTGCGCATGCAAAGTTACCGTCTGTTGGCAGCAGTGCCATTAAGCGAGAAAGACAAGCCCTTAATTAAAGAGATGGAACAAACGGCATTTAGCGCCGAGTTGACTCGAGCAGCAGAACGAGACGGACAACTGGCGCAATTACAGGGTTTACAAGATTACTGGCGTAATGAACTGATCCCTGCGCTGATGCGGGCACAAAACCGAGAAACGGTATCAGCGGATGTCAGCCAGTTTGTTGCCGGGCTTGATCAGCTGGTATCTGGTTTTGACCGCACCACGGAAATGCGTATTGAGACAGTGGTACTGGTCCATCGGGTAATGGCGGTATTTATGGCACTTTTACTGGTGTTCACTATTATCTGGTTGCGGGCGCGACTGCTACAACCGTGGCGGCAACTGCTGGCAATGGCGAGTGCCGTCAGCCATCGCGATTTTACCCAACGCGCAAACATCAGCGGGCGCAACGAAATGGCGATGCTTGGAACTGCGTTGAACAATATGTCTGCAGAACTGGCCGAAAGTTATGCCGTACTTGAGCAGCGGGTTCAGGAGAAAACCGCCGGGCTGGAGCATAAAAATCAGATCCTCTCTTTTTTATGGCAGGCTAACCGCCGTTTGCATTCCCGCGCCCCGCTGTGTGAACGCCTGTCACCTGTACTCAACGGCTTACAGAATTTAACCCTGCTACGTGATATCGAACTGCGGGTGTATGACACTGATGATGAAGAGAATCATCAGGAGTTTACCTGCCAGCCAGATATGACTTGTGATGATAAAGGCTGCCAGCTCTGCCCGCGCGGCGTATTACCCGTTGGTGATCGCGGCACGACCCTGAAGTGGCGGCTGGCTGACTCTCATACGCAGTACGGTATTTTGCTGGCGACCCTGCCGCAGGGGCGTCATCTTAGCCATGATCAACAACAACTGGTGGATACCCTGGTTGAACAACTCACCGCCACGCTGGCGCTGGATCGCCATCAGGAACGTCAGCAACAGTTGATCGTTATGGAAGAGCGTGCCACCATTGCGCGCGAACTGCATGATTCTATTGCCCAATCTCTCTCTTGCATGAAGATGCAGGTGAGTTGTTTACAGATGCAGGGCGATGCGCTGCCAGAAAGCAGCCGCGAACTGTTAAGTCAGATCCGTAACGAACTGAATGCATCCTGGGCGCAGTTGCGTGAATTGCTCACCACATTCCGCTTGCAGCTCACCGAGCCTGGATTACGTCCGGCGCTGGAGGCGAGTTGCGAAGAGTACAGCGCCAAATTTGGCTTCCCGGTGAAGCTGGATTATCAATTGCCGCCTCGTCTGGTGCCTTCGCATCAGGCAATCCACTTGTTGCAAATTGCCCGTGAGGCATTAAGTAACGCCCTCAAACATTCGCAAGCGAGTGAGGTCGTGGTGACGGTGGCGCAAAACGATAATCAGGTCAAACTGACCGTCCAGGATAACGGCTGCGGCGTGCCTGAAAATGCCATCCGCAGCAATCACTACGGCATGATAATAATGCGCGACCGTGCGCAAAGTTTACGAGGCGATTGCCGCGTCCGCCGTCGTGAATCAGGTGGCACCGAAGTGGTGGTCACCTTTATTCCCGAAAAAACTTTCACAGACGTCCAAGGAGATACCCATGAGTAATCAGGAACCGGCTACTATCCTGCTGATTGACGATCACCCGATGCTGCGAACTGGCGTAAAACAGCTTATCAGTATGGCACCAGATATCACCGTGGTTGGCGAAGCGAGTAATGGCGAACAGGGTATTGAACTGGCGGAATCTCTTGATCCCGATCTGATCCTGTTAGATCTCAATATGCCCGGCATGAACGGTCTGGAAACGCTGGATAAACTGCGCGAAAAGTCCCTCTCAGGGCGCATTGTGGTATTCAGCGTCTCTAACCATGAAGAAGATGTGGTCACCGCACTGAAACGCGGCGCGGATGGCTATCTGTTAAAAGATATGGAACCGGAAGATCTGCTGAAAGCATTGCATCAGGCAGCTGCTGGCGAAATGGTATTAAGCGAAGCATTAACGCCTGTTCTGGCCGCCAGCTTGCGCGCTAACCGTGCCACGACTGAGCGCGATGTTAACCAGTTAACCCCACGCGAGCGCGATATTCTCAAGCTGATTGCCCAGGGTTTGCCGAACAAGATGATTGCCCGCCGCCTGGACATCACCGAAAGCACAGTAAAAGTGCACGTCAAGCACATGCTGAAGAAAATGAAGCTCAAGTCTCGCGTGGAAGCAGCGGTATGGGTGCATCAGGAGCGCATTTTCTGATTACGGTTCCCAGCGCAGTTCGTCGTTTGACAATGCGTCGAACGGTTCGACAAGCGTTAGCGTGATCTCATTGGAGGAGACACGCTGCCCCTGGTTATCTTCCACCACCACCGACAATCGCCAGTGATTGCTCGCCCCTTCCCCGTTCTGCCAGTCAGGCATGATCAGCGTCCAGCCCTCCGCGCTGTTGGCTTGTGCGCCCGGCGTCAAACTTAATATCTGCGTATCGCCCTGCCAAATCAGTTGCCGAATACCGTAACGACTGCGGATTTGTAATTTCAGCGGCACTGTTTCGCCAGGTTTTAGATCCCACGGCGGTGTCGCCAGAAACACCGTTAACGTTTTTCGCTGTCGGTACTCAAGAGTCGGTAGATTATTTCGCTGCGGATTATCATAGCGACTACCACGTAACGACTGACTTTCGGCAACCTCGCCCGCAGAAAGTTGTTTTTTGAGCGGTACACCAAAGCGGTAATTAAGATTCAGTCCGAGGTTATTTTGATTTTCGCCACTTTCACCCTGTTTATGCTGGGCCGTCACAGTGACTAATGGCACAGGGGTGTAATTTAATCCCAGACTCAACGCGACGGGATTGTGATAACCCGTACCAGAGTTAAACAAATCAACACGATCACCAAAATACTGTTCTACGCTGACACTGGTATTGAGGTGTTGATAGAACGGCATGCGCATCCGGGCTGTCAGGTCGTACCCGCGCGCCATCCGTTGTTCCTGCGTGGCTGTCTGTTCATGCCATGCAGCAAACGGCTGATAAAAGTTTGCCGATAGTCGCAAATATTCGCCCCACGCTTCGGCACCAAAGCCCGCTCGCTGAAGATTTTCATCCAGCAAGTTGTCATAAAAAGTGTTATAACCCACCAGCCAGCTGCCGCGCGCCCAGCGTTGCCCAACGCCCACATTGCTCACCAGCCCATCATCCTGCTGAGTAAGACCAAGCTGGCTCCAGGTGAGATAACGATCATTATCTTGTAACGGCACAAACCAGCTTCCACGACTGCCGGTAAAATGACCTTCGTTATCCACTTTGACGTCAACACTGGCATTTCCCCACGGTGATAGCCACGACTCTACGTGCTGATTAACCTGTTGACTAAGCGCGTCGCGGACTTTTCCCAATGCGAAAGCTTTTGCCTGCTCGCCAGTATCCAGCCCGTTATCATTCATACTGGTTTCGCCGAAATCTTTCACAATTTCAGCAAAGTGTTTTTCCCCATCATGATTTTCAGGTGCCATGCCTAAATCCGGCAGACCATCATTGTTATTATCAAAGGGATTTGCCGCTTTTTGCTCGAAGGTAGATTGTGCGTTAGCTGTACCGCCTGCCGCCAGCAAGAGTAAATAAAACGGAATAATGCGAGGAACGAAACGGCTCAAAACGTCGGTAACTTCCGGTAAAAAATGAAAAACCATAGCCTTAAAGAATAACGATTACTGGCAACTTTTGTCGTATTTTCTCGCGCTTTCAGGAAAATCCTTAAAAATGTGACCGATTGGTCAGACGCTGCAGAAGCAGTAAGATAGAAGATGAGTGTCTAATTCCCTGAATACAGGAGTAAATAATGCAAAAAATCGTGATCGTTGCCAATGGCGCACCTTACGGGAGCGAATCCTTGTTTAACAGCTTGCGGCTGGCCATTGCGTTACGAGAGCAGGAGAGCAATCTGGATCTGCGTCTGTTCCTGATGTCTGATGCGGTCACAGCCGGGTTGCGCGGGCAAAAACCAGGGGAAGGCTACAACATTCAGCAAATGCTGGAGATCCTTACCGCTCAGAATGTACCGGTGAAATTGTGCAAAACCTGTACCGACGGGCGCGGGATTAGTACACTTCCTCTGATTGATGGGGTGGAAATCGGTACTCTTGTGGAACTGGCGCAATGGACGCTGTCAGCCGATAAAGTGCTCACATTTTAATGTTTAAGGGGGCGTCTGACGCCCCACGATGAGGGAAGTTTACTCAGGCGAATCCCGGCCGTAACACACCATCCGGAAAATTCTCCGCCAGCAGTTTTTTTACCGATACCAGCAAATCATTCAGCCCATCGTCCTGCATTCCCAGTTTGATAAGCTCCTGTTCCAGTGAAAACAGGTATTGTGCGTTGGTTCCCAGCGGACCGCTCGCCGCCGCAATCAACGGCGCGATGACCTGAGCGCGAGTGTCAGATTCATATTCTGGATGTCGCGGGTCCATAATAAACACAATGGCGTTTACTGTGCGTCCATCATCAAGATCAAGCTGACACCAGGTTGGCAGATAACAGCCGGTAATCATCTCGCGCTTCCACAACAGGGTTAGTTCCTGCTCCAGCGTCTCTTCTGGCAGTCGATAGGCGACGCCTGTGGTGCGTCCGCCCTCTTTCAGTGCAAGCATCCGTCCCGGCTGGAGCGCAGTCCCGCGCCCGGCGGTCAGGCGCAGGCAAAACGCACGATGCCATCCAACCAGTGTACCGGTGCACGACTCGGTAAACTCCAGTGCCGGATTCCACATCAACGATCCATAACCGAAGATCCACACCGGTCCCTCATCAGGTCGACAAGCCAGCGTCGCCGCCAGCGAAGCCGCCCGTTGTTCTGCTGACCATAAGAGTGATTCTTCAATGGCACCAAATGCCGTTTTACAATCGGCATTCATCAAGAAATCACGCGTTATCACCTTACACCTCCGCCACTGCATACTTCCCTGCAACAACTATTTGGTGTCTTCCGGACATTTTTACTGCTCATTTTGAAACCACTAACGGGACAATATGCAATCCACGGACCACTTGCAAGGCAACACCGCACGAATAGCTTTAACTAAGCTACCGGTTTTACGATTTTTTATGCCATTTATCATCATCCCCTTTGGCATATTCATGCTTCACAGCAGCCCAGGCCACTTTATGCGCGGTTTCTTCGCGACTGGCGTCATCACGCCGATCTTCTTTATCTTTATATTGATCCCATGCGCTGTTGAACGCTTCTTTATAGATATCCTGGGCATGAGACGGTAGAACGTGCTTTACGCTTTCCGGCAGGTCGCTTTTCGTTTTATACGGCATCGTTGACTCCTTTTACAAAGTTGAACATTAAGTGTGGTCAACAATATCTACTCTTGCCAAAACATAAGAATTTTCATGTCAGACTGTTCTTAAGAAACGCTAAAACAAACATTGTCTAAACGTATTACTTATTTTTATGTCCCAATGAGTAAAAAATCGACAACGGGGTAAAAATTCGTAAAATGTTACCGATATCCAGACACTTTCTGTTATTTTTCCTACCTATTTTTTACATTTTCGATAAATTCATCTGCAAAGGGATAACCATAATGTCAAATGCTCAAGAGGCGGTAAAAACCCGCCACAAGGAGACTTCGCTTATTTTCCCGGTTCTGGCGCTGGTAGTGCTGTTCCTGTGGGGAAGCAGCCAGACACTACCAGTGGTCATTGCCATCAATCTTCTTGCGCTTATTGGTATTTTAAGTAGCGCCTTTAGTGTTGTCCGTCATGCGGACGTATTAGCCCATCGCCTGGGAGAACCTTACGGTTCGCTTATTCTTAGCCTTTCAGTGGTTATTCTTGAAGTCAGTTTGATTTCAGCTTTAATGGCAACCGGCGACGCCGCGCCAACGCTAATGCGTGATACGCTCTATTCGATCATTATGATTGTTACCGGTGGGCTGGTCGGCTTTTCATTATTGTTGGGCGGTCGTAAGTTTGCCACCCAATATATGAATCTGTTTGGTATTAAGCAGTATTTAATTGCGCTGTTCCCCCTGGCGATAATCGTACTGGTATTTCCAATGGCTCTGCCTGCGGCGAATTTTTCAACCGGTCAGGCGTTACTGGTAGCATTAATTTCTGCGGCAATGTATGGCGTATTTTTGCTGATCCAGACCAAAACGCATCAAAGTTTGTTTGTCTACGAGCACGAAGATGACAGTGATGACGACGACCCGCACCACGGTAAACCGTCTGCCCATAGCAGCCTGTGGCATGCTATCTGGTTGATTATCCACCTGATTGCCGTTATTGCAGTCACCAAAATGAACGCCAGCCCGCTGGAGACTTTGCTCGACAGCATGAATGCCCCTGTCGCCTTTACTGGCTTCCTGGTGGCACTGTTGATTCTGTCGCCGGAAGGTTTAGGTGCATTAAAAGCAGTGTTGAACAACCAGGTCCAGCGCGCGATGAATCTGTTCTTTGGTTCAGTGTTAGCAACAATTTCGCTTACCGTACCTGTCGTCACGCTAATTGCATTTATGACGGGTAACGAATTGCAGTTTGCACTTGGTGCGCCAGAAATGGTGGTGATGGTGGCCTCTTTAGTGCTGTGCCATATCTCCTTCTCCACCGGACGTACTAACGTGCTCAATGGCGCAGCGCATCTGGCACTGTTTGCCGCCTATTTGATGACGATATTTGCCTGACAGTTATATCTCCTCCGATGACGGAAATCGGGGGAGATAATATAAATTCCTGCTTATTGTATTTCTTCATACTACCTGGACAGGTCGTTAATCAGAATTGCGAGCCTGTACCACAACCTGCACGAAACCACTGCAACAGCTGTTGAAAAGCCGGAATGTACTCTTTATTGCAAACATTTCAGGGATGAAGTGAAGATGAATTGAGACGTAGTATCCACACCAAGCCGGCGTTATCCGGTGAGGCGCAATGTTGCGGGGGCTTTATCCCTGGTGGCATTGGTTGCTGGAAAGAGAAAACCCCCGCACGTTGAGAGGTAAAACCTGACAACAAAACGGGGGCTAATCTTGAAACCAGACACTTCAAGAATAGCCGCAAAATGTTGTCATTACAACAAGGCGGCTATATGACGCTCGCGCAGTTTGCCATGACTTTCTGGCACGACCTGGCGGCACCGATCCTGGCGGGAATTATTACCGCAGCGATTGTCGGCTGGTGGCGTAACCGGAAGTAAGGTGAAAACGGGCGTCAGGCTGCCGTGATGGCAATATGCGCCCGAAACCGGCCGCAGGGGTAACAGCCTGCGGCCATTTTTGTCTTTATCACTTCCACAAGTAAATATTGGCAACCCGAGCTGGAAGCATCATCCAGAGCACTCATGAAACGACTGTAACAGCTGTTGAAAAACCGGAATGCACTCTTCATTGCAAACATTTCAGGGATGAAGTGAAGATGAATTGAGTCGTAGTATCCACACCAAGCCGGCGTTATCCGGTGAGGCGCAATGTTGCGGGGGCTTTATCCCTGGTGGCATTGGTTGCTGGAAAGAGAAAACCCCCGCACGTTGAGAGGTAAAACCTGACAACAGAACGGGGGCTAATCTTGAACCATCAACAATTCAAGAATAGCCGCAAAATGTTGTCATTACAACAAGGCGGCTATATGACGCTCGCGCAGTTTGCCATGATTTTCTGGCACGACCTGGCAGCACCGATCCTGGCGGGAATTATTACCGCAGCGATTGTCAGCTGGTGGCGTAACCGGAAGTAAGATGAAAACGGGCGTCAGGCTGCCGTGATGGCAATATGCGCCCGAAACCGGCCGCAGGGGTAACAGCCTGCGGCCCTTTTTGTATCCGGCACCCATAAAAAAAGTCTTAACGCAGAACGCTAAGACTTTATTTTTCAAACAAAAAGATTACTTGCTGGTATCCAGTTCTTCGAAACCTTTCACCAGATCATCAATCGCTTTCATCTGCTTGAGGAACGGTTCCAGTTTAGCCAGCGGCAGCGCGGATGGACCATCACATTTCGCATGTTCCGGATCCGGATGCGCTTCAATAAACAGCCCCGCCAGACCTACCGCCATACCGGCTCGTGCCAGCTCAGCCACCTGAGCACGACGACCGCCGGAAGCTGCGCCAAAAGGATCGCGGCATTGCAGTGCGTGGGTCACGTCGAAAATCACCGGCGAGTTACCAGACACTTTCTTCATAATGCTGAAGCCCAGCATATCGACAACCAGGTTGTCATAGCCGAAGTTAGCACCGCGATCGCAAAGAATCACTTTTTCGTTGCCGCCTTCTTTGAATTTATCAACGATATTACCCATCTGTCCCGGGCTGACAAACTGTGGTTTCTTGACGTTAATTACCGCACCGGTTTTCGCCATGGCTTCAACCAGGTCAGTCTGGCGAGCAAGAAACGCCGGCAACTGAATCACATCCACGACATCAGCAACGGGCTGTGCCTGACTTGGTTCGTGAACGTCGGTGATAATTTTCACGCCAAAAGTCTGCTTCAACTCCTGGAAGATTTTCATCCCTTCTTCCAGGCCCGGTCCACGATAAGAGTGGATGGAGGAGCGGTTGGCTTTGTCAAAAGAGGCTTTGAACACGTAAGGGATACCCAGTTTCTGGGTCACGGTTACGTAGTGCTCGCAAATGCGCATCGCCAGATCGCGAGATTCCAGCACGTTCATACCACCAAACAGTACGAACGGCAGGTCATTTGCTACGTTGATGTCGCCAATGCTAACCACTTTTTGTTTCATAGGATCGCCTTAATCTTGAGTAAAATGTCGATTAATTAATGCAGCACAATATGTTTATGCGCGATGTTATTTATTTGCGCACGGATCATTTCGCTGATCGGGTCTTCCGGACACTGTTCAACGAAATAACTTAAATCGTTCAACGCAACGTGTTCGCAATCCAGTTGCGCATAAATCAACCCGCGATCGCGAATTTCATAGGGATCTTCAGGGTTGAATTGTAATAAAGCTTCGCTGGTGCGTAACGCCAGCTCCATCTGATTTTCTTCCATCAACGAGGCTTTGAGTGTATCCAGCAATTTGCGGATTACCTCAATGTTATCAGCTTCATCAAGGTCTTCATAAAACAGTTCCGCCGACGGGCTGATATTTCCCTTTAACCATACGTCCAGCATATGTTCGCTTAACGATTCACCGTTAAAAGGATTAATCAGCCAAATTTCGCCATCCGGACATTCAATGCGCAATATCAGCTGCGTAGGGAAAATCACCGGCAGCAGCGGCAAATCGAGACGATTCGCGACCCATAATAAAACCGCACCTAATGATACCGCACTGCCCTGTCGATTCTTTAACACCTGGTCCAGCCATAATGCATCGGAAAGACGATAAACGCCGCGTGAGGCTTTAAATCCCCAGTCGCCGTAAAACAGCGCGATCAGTTTTTCCAGCTGCTCTTCTAAAGGCAGAAGCTGGCTGATTTCTTCCTTCGCCAGACTAACGAGACGCTCCAGTTCGTCGTAAACATCTTGCGAGGGAAAATCGCGGCGGATTGCTTCGCAAGCCAGGATCATGCCTTCGCACAATGGCGCTTTATTAAATTCGAAATCAGCTAACGATCTCATGACTTACCCCAGTAACGGTACTTTTGTGGTGGCGAGTTTAATGATGATGTACAGCACCACCAACGCCAGCGGGAAGGCAATAATGCGCGCCTGCTGACTGTGCATACGACGATAATCGAGTGCAATAAAACCCAAAACGATATAAATGATAACTCCAAACAGCTTTTCAGTCAGCCACTGTGCCTGCCCGGAAAATGGCAGGATGTGCGCTTTAGCCATCAACGCAATGCCGCTTAACAATAACACCGTATCGACAACCGGCGGCACAATGCGCGTCCAGCGAGCAAATGCCTGTGGATGCTTCTGATAACGTAGCCAGAAACGTAAGGTTAATAGCCCAACAGAAAGCGCGATACTAATAAGATGAACACTAAGCAGTGTAGAAAAACTTGTCATTGATAATAGCGGCCGAGCGTTACGCGCTCGTTATCACCATAGTCACGGCAGGTTTCGACGTCATGATACCCCGCGAGGATAAATGCCTGTCGCACCGCTTCGCCCTGCTGCCAGCCATGTTCCAGAAGCAGAAAGCCGCCGGATACCAGCGCGTTACGCGACTGTTCGATGATATGCACGATGTCTGCCATTCCACTGTCTGCCGCAACCAGCGCAGTGAGCGGCTCAAAGCGGACATCGCCTTGTTGAAGATGTGGGTCCTGCTCGTCAATATACGGCGGATTGCTGACAATCATCGCAAACTGCTGCCCGGCTAGCGCGCTAAACCAGTCGCTTTGCAGAATGTGGATATTTTTGATCGCCAGATGCTGGGCATTACGTTGTGCCAGGGAGACAGCATCAGGCATACGATCTACAGCGATAATTTCGCAGTCCGGGCGCTCGCTAGCCAGCGCAAGCGCAATCGCCCCGGTACCCGTCCCGAGATCGAGAATACGGCAAGGTTGTTCAGGCAACCGCGCCAGTGCCTGCTCCACCAGACACTCCGTATCCGGGCGCGGAATTAAGGTCGCTGGCGAAACAAATAACGGCAACGACCAGAATTCTCGCACCCCGGTTAAATGAGCAATGGGTTCACCATCGCGACGACGTGTCAGTAGCGCATCAAGTTGCTGACATTGTTCGTCAGTCAGCTGCGTTTCACCAAAGGCGAGAATAAAAGTACGCCCTCTGCCGGTAACATGCTCCAGCAGGATTTCAGCATCACGCCGCGGGCTTTCGCTCGCCTGAAGTTGGCTTATTGCTTCACGTAACCAGTGTTGATATTCCATTATTCCTGCTCGGACAACGCCGCCAGTTGGTCGGCCTGATGTTCCTGGATAATCGGTTCAATCAGCATATCCAGCTTACCTTCCATCACTTCATCCAGGCGGTAGAGCGTCAGGTTGATGCGGTGATCGGTAACGCGCCCCTGCGGGAAATTGTAAGTACGGTTACGGTCGCTGCGATCGCCACTCCCCAGCAGGTTACGACGGGTAGACGCTTCGGCCTGTTGCCGTTTTGCCATTTCAGCAGCGTGGATGCGAGCACCGAGTACAGAAAGTGCTTTAGCTTTGTTTTTATGTTGTGAACGTTCGTCCTGACATTCAACAACAATCCCGGTCGGCAAGTGAGTAATACGAATTGCCGAATCGGTGGTGTTAACGTGCTGACCACCCGCCCCTGACGAGCGAAAAGTATCAATGCGTAAATCTGCTGGGTTGATGTCCGGCAGTTCTGCGTCAGGCAGTTCTGGCATTACCGCAACGGTACAAGCAGAAGTATGAATACGACCCTGCGATTCCGTAGCAGGAACACGCTGCACGCGATGACCGCCAGATTCGAATTTCAAACGACCATATACACCATCACCGCTAATTTTGGCGATGATCTCTTTATAACCACCATGTTCACCCTCGCTGGCGCTCATGATTTCTACCCGCCAGCGGCGGGCTTCGGCATAACGGCTGTACATACGGAACAGATCGCCCGCGAACAGCGCCGCTTCGTCGCCGCCGGTTCCGGCTCGGACTTCGAGGAAGGCGTTACGTTCGTCATCAGGATCTTTTGGCAGTAACAGAACCTGTAATTGCTGTTCCAGTTGCTCGCTTTTTTCTTTAGCTTCGCGCAGTTCATCCTGCGCCATCTCACGCATTTCAGGATCATCGAGCATCATCTGTGCGGTTTCGATATCTTCCTGAACCTGTTGCCAGTCGGTAAAACAGCGCGAAACATCACTTAACTGCGCATATTCGCGTGATAATGCGCGAAAACGTTCCTGGTCGGCGATAGTTTGCGCGTCACCCAGCAACGCCTGAACTTCTTCATGGCGTTCATGCAGGGCTTCCAGTTTGGCAACGATAGAAGGCTTCATAGGCGTAAATGCACCCTGTAAAAAAAGAAAATGATGTACTGCTACTCCAGCCCGAGGCTGTCGCGCAGAATATTCAGGCGTTCGTTATCCCCGTCACGGGCAGCCTGTTGAAGTGATTTCGTTGGCGCATGGATCAAGCGGTTAGTCAGTTTCCATGCCAGATCCTGCATAATGGCTTGCGCGTCGCCGCCCTGCTCAAGGGCCGCTAACGCTTTGGCGGTTAACTCATCGCGAACGTGCTCTGCCTGGCTGCGATACTCGCGAATGGTTTCGCTGGCGCTTTGTGCTCGCAGCCACGCCATAAATTCGCTGGTTTCCTGAGCGACAATAGTTTCCGCCTCAACCGCTGCGGCTTTACGTTGCGCCAGGTTGTGTGAAATGATGCTTTGCAGATCATCAACGCTATAAAGATAAGCATTCGCCAGTTTGCCAACTTCCGGCTCAACATCGCGCGGAACGGCAATATCCACCAACAGCATTGGTTGGTTGCGACGGCTTTTTAATGCGCGCTCCACCATGCCTTTCCCGATAATCGGTAACGGGCTGGCGGTGGAACTGATGATGATATCGGCTTCGCGCAGACGTTCGTCGATATCACTCAGGGCAATCACTTCCGCGCCGACTTCATCTGCCAGAATTTGGGCACGTTCGCGAGTGCGGTTGGCGATAATCATCTTCTGTACTTTATGTTCGCGCAGATGACGCGCTACCAGCTCGATGGTTTCGCCCGCGCCTACCAGCAACACTGTGACCGTAGAGAGCGATTCAAAGATCTGCCGCGCCAGCGTACAAGCCGCAAAAGCGACAGACACAGCGCTGGCACCGATATCTGTTTCAGTGCGAACGCGTTTCGCTACAGAGAAAGATTTCTGGAACATGCGTTCCAGTTCGCTGGCCTTCATATGGCCTTTTTGCGAATCGGCAAACGCTTTTTTAACCTGACCGAGGATCTGCGGCTCCCCAAGAACCAGTGAATCCAGGCCGCTGGCAACACGCATTAAATGGCTAACCGCGTCGTTATCCTGATGCCAGTAGAGGCTTTTACGCAGATCTTCTTCATTAAGATTGTGATAATCGCAAAGCCAGCGGATTAACGCCTCTTGCAGGTTATCCTGCTCTTCAACGCTAAGATAAAGTTCCGTGCGGTTGCACGTCGACAGCACCACGCCGCCCTGCACCATCGGCTGCGCAAGCAGGCTGTCAAGCGCCTGATCGAGCTTATCCGGCGAAAACGATACACGTTCTCGCAGCGATACAGGTGCCGTTTTATGGTTGATACCGAGTGCTAAAAGGGTCATGTCTGCGGGAAATAATACCAACGTTGATAGGGTTAGTCTGCTTGCATCATACAGGATGCGTAAGATCAATAAAAGAGAGCGCCCCCTTTTGGAGTAATTGCCGAAAGCCGTTAGATTCTGGCAATTAAGACAACTTGAACATAGACGATAGCGGACGGTAACGCTAGCATTAAGGGTTATAACTGCAACGTATCTCAAGGACTTGTCATCACTATGCCCCTGCCCGATTTTCGTCTTATCCGCCTGCTACCGCTGGCTGCTCTTGTGCTCACTGCCTGTTCCGTTACCACGCCCAAAGGTCCTGGCAAAAGCCCGGATTCGCCACAATGGCGTCAGCATCAGCAAGACGTGCGCAATCTTAATCAGTATCAGACTCGCGGCGCGTTCGCTTATATTTCTGACCAACAAAAAGTGTACGCCCGCTTTTTCTGGCAGCAAACCGGCCAGGATCGCTACCGTCTGCTGCTCACTAACCCATTGGGCAGCACGGAACTGGAGCTGAATGCTCAACCGGGTAACGTGCAGTTAGTCGACAATAAAGGTCAGCGTTATACCGCCGATGACGCCGAAGAGATGATTGGCAAATTGACTGGAATGCCAATTCCGCTCAACAGCTTGCGCCAGTGGATTTTAGGTTTACCGGGTGATGCAACCGACTACAAACTGGACGACCAGTACCGCCTGAGCGAAATTACCTACAGCCAGAATGGCAAAAACTGGAAGGTTATTTATGGTGGTTATGACACCAAAACGCAACCTGCGATGCCAGCCAATATGGAACTCACCGACGGTGGTCAACGCATCAAGTTAAAAATGGATAACTGGATAGTGAAATAATGCGGACACAGTGGCCCTCTCCGGCAAAACTTAATCTGTTTTTATACATTACCGGTCAGCGTGCGGATGGTTACCACACGCTGCAAACGCTGTTTCAGTTTCTTGATTACGGCGACACCATCAGCATTGAGCTTCGTGACGATGGGGATATCCGTCTGTTAACGCCCGTTGAAGGCGTGGAACATGAAGATAACCTGATCGTTCGCGCAGCGCGGTTGTTGATGAAAACTGCGGCAGACAGCGGGCGTCTTCCGACGGGAAGCGGTGCGAATATCAGCATTGACAAGCGTTTGCCGATGGGCGGCGGTCTCGGCGGTGGTTCATCCAATGCCGCGACGGTCCTGGTGGCATTAAATCATCTCTGGCAATGCGGGCTAAGCATGGATGAGCTGGCGGAAATGGGGCTGACGCTGGGCGCAGATGTTCCTGTCTTTGTTCGGGGGCATGCCGCGTTTGCCGAAGGCGTTGGTGAAATACTAACCCCGGTGGATCCGCCAGAGAAGTGGTATCTGGTGGCGCACCCTGGTGTAAGTATTCCGACTCCGGTGATTTTTAAAGATCCTGAACTCCCGCGCAATACGCCAAAAAGGTCAATAGAAACGTTGCTAAAATGTGAATTCAGCAATGATTGCGAGGTTATCGCAAGAAAACGTTTTCGCGAGGTTGATGCGGTGCTTTCCTGGCTGTTAGAATACGCCCCGTCGCGCCTGACTGGGACAGGGGCCTGTGTCTTTGCTGAATTTGATACAGAGTCTGAAGCCCGCCAGGTGCTAGAGCAAGCCCCGGAATGGCTCAATGGCTTTGTGGCGAAAGGCGCTAATCTTTCCCCATTGCACAGAGCCATGCTTTAAGCCGGGCAAGCTGAGTTTCGGTGACAACGTCACCTTGTTCCAGACGTTGCATCGCGCTCTTTAATACACCGCCTGGAAAGGATCATGCCTGGCCCGCACAGTTTTCGGCAGATTCTTTCCACCAATGGACGCATGCCTGAGGTTCTTCTCGTGCCTGATATGAAGCTTTTTGCTGGTAACGCCACCCCGGAACTAGCACAACGTATTGCCAACCGCCTGTACACTTCACTCGGCGACGCCGCTGTAGGTCGCTTTAGCGATGGCGAAGTCAGCGTACAAATTAATGAAAATGTACGCGGTGGTGATATTTTCATCATCCAGTCCACTTGTGCCCCTACTAACGACAACCTGATGGAATTAGTCGTTATGGTTGATGCCCTGCGTCGTGCTTCCGCAGGTCGTATCACCGCTGTTATCCCCTACTTTGGCTATGCGCGCCAGGACCGTCGCGTCCGTTCCGCTCGTGTACCAATCACTGCGAAAGTGGTTGCAGACTTCCTCTCCAGCGTCGGTGTTGACCGTGTGCTGACAGTGGATCTGCACGCTGAACAGATTCAGGGTTTCTTCGACGTTCCGGTTGATAACGTATTTGGTAGCCCGATCCTGCTGGAAGACATGCTGCAGCTGAATCTGGATAACCCAATTGTGGTTTCTCCGGACATCGGCGGCGTTGTGCGTGCCCGCGCTATCGCTAAGCTGCTGAACGATACCGATATGGCAATCATCGACAAACGTCGTCCGCGTGCGAACGTTTCCCAGGTGATGCATATCATCGGTGACGTTGCAGGTCGTGACTGCGTACTGGTCGATGATATGATCGACACTGGCGGTACGCTGTGTAAAGCTGCTGAAGCTCTGAAAGAACGTGGTGCTAAACGTGTATTTGCGTACGCGACTCACCCGATCTTCTCTGGCAACGCGGCGAACAACCTGCGTAACTCTGTAATTGATGAAGTCGTTGTCTGCGATACCATTCCGCTGAGCGATGAAATCAAATCACTGCCGAACGTGCGTACTCTGACCCTGTCAGGTATGCTGGCCGAAGCGATTCGTCGTATCAGCAACGAAGAATCGATCTCTGCCATGTTCGAACACTAATCGAACCCGGCTCAAAGACCCGCTGCGGCGGGTTTTTTTGTCTGTAATATCCATTTGTATGACCTATGCCTCCTTCACCTGCCATTTAGTTGACAGATGATGCGCTCACGGATGAAACATTATTGTGAACAAAATATTTTCCTCACATGTGATGCCTTTCCGCGCTCTGATCGACGCTTGCTGGAAAGAAAAATATACTGCCGCACGGTTTACCCGTGACCTGATTGCCGGGATAACCGTCGGGATTATTGCTATCCCGCTGGCGATGGCGTTGGCTATTGGTAGTGGTGTGGCACCCCAGTACGGTTTATATACCGCAGCTGTTGCGGGGATTGTCATTGCTCTGACGGGTGGGTCACGCTTTAGCGTTTCCGGTCCGACTGCGGCATTTGTGGTAATTCTCTATCCCGTGTCGCAACAGTTTGGACTGGCAGGACTGCTGGTTGCGACCTTGCTGTCGGGGATCTTTTTGATTCTGATGGGTCTGGCACGCTTTGGTCGCCTGATTGAGTATATTCCGGTTTCCGTCACCTTAGGTTTCACCTCGGGTATCGGGATCACCATCGGTACCATGCAGATTAAAGATTTTCTCGGTCTGCAAATGGCCCATGTCCCGGAACATTATATACAAAAAGTCGGTGCATTATTTATGGCGCTGCCGACCATTAATGTGGGTGATGCTGCCATTGGCATTGTGACGCTTGGCATTCTGGTTTTCTGGCCGCGTCTGGGCATTCGTTTACCTGGCCACCTTCCGGCCTTGCTGGCTGGTTGCGCGGTGATGGGGATTGTTAACCTGCTCGGCGGACATGTTGCAACCATCGGTTCGCAATTCCACTACGTCCTGGCCGATGGTTCTCAGGGTAACGGTATTCCGCAACTGCTGCCGCAACTGGTGCTGCCGTGGGATCTGCCTAATTCAGAATTCACGCTAACCTGGGATTCTATTCGCACACTGCTGCCTGCGGCATTCTCAATGGCAATGCTCGGCGCAATCGAATCTCTGCTCTGCGCCGTGGTGCTGGATGGTATGACCGGGACGAAACACAAGGCGAATAGCGAACTGGTTGGACAGGGACTGGGGAATATCATCGCTCCGTTCTTTGGTGGTATTACCGCTACCGCTGCCATCGCGCGTTCTGCCGCTAACGTCCGTGCCGGGGCAACTTCCCCTATCTCGGCGGTGATCCACTCTATTCTGGTTATTCTTGCCCTGCTGGTACTGGCACCGCTGCTCTCCTGGCTGCCGCTTTCCGCTATGGCAGCCCTGCTGTTGATGGTGGCGTGGAACATGAGTGAAGCGCATAAAGTGGTCGACTTGCTGCGTCATGCACCGAAAGATGACATCATTGTCATGCTGCTGTGCATGTCGCTGACCGTGCTGTTTGATATGGTTATTGCCATCAGCGTGGGGATCGTGCTGGCATCGCTGCTGTTTATGCGTCGTATCGCACGTATGACTCGCCTGGCACCGGTAGTCGTAGATGTTCCAGACGATGTCCTGGTTCTGCGCGTTATTGGCCCGCTGTTTTTTGCTGCTGCTGAAGGCTTATTCACGGACCTGGAGTCACGTCTTGAAGGCAAACGGATTGTGATTCTGAAGTGGGATGCCGTTCCGGTACTTGATGCTGGTGGTCTTGATGCGTTCCAGCGTTTTGTGAAGCGTCTGCCCGAAGGATGTGAACTGCGCGTGTGCAACGTGGAATTCCAGCCACTGCGCACTATGGCTCGCGCAGGCATTCAACCGATCCCGGGACGCCTCGCGTTCTTCCCGAATCGTCGCGCGGCGATGGCGGATTTATAAGTACGAGATTGACCAGTCAGCGCAAACTGACTGGTCAGCAAACTGCATTATTTGTTAGCTATGACGGCGATTATCGCTACGGCGGCAACGTTTGTCATAGTGGCGAACCCACCAGTAACGGTCGCACACCTGTTCATGCCCACCAACACGGGCACCCGCCAGCCAGAGAATGGCACCGACGAAAATACTTAGCACTGCACCATGTGCGAAATACTGGGGCATATTAAACTGTGGTAACTGGTTGAGGATTGAATACCCCACGCCGACCACCATTACCACCAGACCCAACCCCATGAGCACGTTACCGAGTAACGAAGCGTTTTTGCGTTTCATATGTCACCTCCGGAACTTTCTGGGTTGTAACAGGGAATACCCCTCTTCCTTATGTGTAAAGTATAGACAACACCCTGTGGGTTATGTGCGGGCGTGATCACAATTACAACCCTTATTTCAACAAAACTTTACAAATAAACGCCTGAACACCTTTACTTTCTAATAGTCCACTCAGGCAATTATTACGTTATCTGCATTTGATACGCAGTTTTTTGTCAAGCGGGGCCGCAACCAGTAAACTACGCGCCAGTTATGTACACACTCAGGACAAAAAAACGTGACGATTAAATTGATTGTCGGCCTGGCGAACCCCGGTGCTGAATACGCCGCAACGCGACATAATGCTGGTGCCTGGTTCGTTGACTTACTGGCAGAGCGTTTGCGCGCTCCGCTGCGCGAAGAGGCTAAATTCTTTGGTTATACTTCGCGAGTCACCCTTGGAGGCGAAGATGTTCGCCTGTTAGTCCCGACTACATTTATGAATCTCAGCGGCAAAGCCGTTGCGGCGATGGCCAGTTTTTTCCGCATTAATCCGGACGAAATTCTGGTGGCCCACGACGAACTGGATCTGCCTCCTGGCGTCGCCAAATTTAAGTTGGGCGGTGGCCATGGTGGTCACAATGGACTGAAAGACATCATCAGTAAATTGGGTAATAACCCTAACTTTCACCGTTTACGCATCGGAATCGGTCATCCGGGCGATAAAAATAAAGTTGTTGGTTTTGTGTTAGGCAAACCGCCTGTTAGTGAACAGAAGTTAATTGATGAAGCCATCGACGAAGCGGCGCGTTGTACTGAAATGTGGTTTACAGATGGCTTGACCAAAGCAACGAACCGATTGCACGCCTTTAAAGCGCAATAAGTCGTTGTCTGCGGCATTTTTGCCGAGTGCCGTGTATAATAGGCAAAGTTATTTCCATTTCTGCAATCTGTTAGCAATAACAGGTTGATTATTAAGATATTAAGGTGATTTAAATCATGGGATTCAAATGCGGTATCGTCGGTTTGCCCAACGTCGGGAAATCTACCCTGTTCAACGCGCTGACCAAAGCCGGTATTGAAGCGGCCAACTTTCCATTCTGCACCATTGAGCCGAACACAGGCGTCGTACCAATGCCTGATCCTCGCCTGGATCAACTGGCTGAAATCGTAAAACCGCAACGTACGCTTCCCACGACCATGGAATTTGTCGATATCGCCGGTCTGGTAAAAGGCGCATCGAAAGGCGAAGGTCTGGGTAACCAGTTCCTGACCAACATCCGTGAAACCGAAGCGATCGGTCACGTTGTTCGCTGCTTTGAAAATGACAACATCATTCACGTTTCCGGCAAAGTTAACCCGGCTGACGATATTGAAGTTATCAACACCGAACTGGCGCTGGCAGACCTCGACACCTGCGAACGTGCGATTCATCGCGTACAGAAGAAAGCCAAAGGTGGCGATAAAGACGCGAAAGCTGAGCTGGCGGTCCTGGAAAAATGCCTGCCCCAGCTGGAAAACGCAGGTATGCTGCGCGCGCTGGATTTAAGCGCTGAAGAGAAAGCGGCTATTCGTTACCTGAGCTTCCTGACGCTGAAACCAACAATGTACATCGCCAACGTCAACGAAGACGGTTTTGAAAACAACCCATATCTTGACCAGGTGCGTGAAATCGCGGCGAAAGAAGGTTCTGTTGTGGTTCCGGTTTGTGCTGCTGTTGAAGCAGACATTGCCGAACTGGACGACGAAGAACGTGACGAGTTTATGCAGGAGCTTGGGCTGGAAGAGCCGGGCCTGAACCGTGTGATCCGTGCCGGTTATAAGCTGCTGAACCTGCAAACTTACTTCACCGCTGGGGTGAAAGAAGTGCGTGCATGGACCATTCCGGTTGGAGCAACCGCGCCGCAGGCAGCGGGCAAAATCCATACTGATTTTGAAAAAGGCTTTATCCGTGCACAAACCATCTCGTTTGAAGATTTCATCAATTACAAAGGTGAACAAGGCGCGAAAGAAGCAGGCAAAATGCGTGCAGAAGGTAAAGATTACATCGTTAAAGATGGCGATGTGATGAACTTCCTGTTCAACGTCTAATTAATTTGTTGTCTCATGAGGTTTCGCTAAATCTCATGAAGAGCGCAAAAGTATATAAAATCCACGCAATTGCGTGGATTTTTCATTTCACCGAGTCCTAATCATTCTTGTAACATCCTACACTTTTGTGCTTATTGCCTACAGTGAACCACCAGAATAATTAAAGACATCAGTGTTCAGATGACGGATATCTCATTAGTAGTGATATAACGTAAGTTTTTGTTCCACTACACATCACCCCCTTCACAGCTGATCAATATTGATCACGCTCCAATATGCTGGCGAGAAAAGGACTTACCTGAAGGGTAATATCCCGCAGATAAAGTCCCCGAATAATGAGATTATGTGCGATCCTGGCAAGATGAAAATGATAACCAATAGCACGATAATAACGATATGCCAGAAAAATCATTGATCAAAAATGAATATCGATGTTTTTTGCTTTTTCTTATTAGTAATGCAAAAATGGGTGATGCTGCCAACTTACTGATTTAGTGTATGATGGTGTTTTTGAGGTGCTCCAGTGGCTTCTGTTTCTATCAG